>NZ_PSWH01000009.1:0-121631 GCF_002932105.1 Rathayibacter sp. AY1C1
CCGCCCCGCTCCCCGCCCCCGCGAGTGACTCCTGCACACTCGCGGGAGCCGGCGAGGACCGCGCGCACCCGCGAGTGGCCGCGCGTCCGCGAAAGCCAGCACACATTGCCCGCGGCAGAATGTGGACATGCGCAGCCTCGAAGTCCTCCTCGATCCGGAGTCGGAGGCTCGCGTCCGCAGCCAGTGGGAGGCGCTCGAGGCGGCCGGCATCCCGAGCCTCGCGCTGCACACGTCCGCCAGCAACCGCCCGCACCTCACCCTGGTCGCCGGGCCCGAGCTGACCGCCCCGGAGCCGGGCGCGCTCGGTCCGCTTCCGGCGACGGTCGACTTGGGTGCTGTCCTCCTCTTCCCGCACGCCGGGCGCTTCGTCCTCGCCTGGGGAGTGGTCCGCTCGCCCGCCCTCGACGCTCTGCACGACCGGGCCACGCGCCTCGTGCCGGGCGGCGTCGACACCTCGCTGCCGGACGCCTGGACGCCGCACATCAGCGTCTCGCGCCGCCTCCGCGCCGAGCAGCTCGGCGACGCCGTCCCCCTCCTCGGCGAGCCGTTCACCGTCGGCCTCGCGGGCGTCCGCTTCTGGGACGGCGACACCCGCACCCTCACCGACCTCTGATCCGGGCGCCGCAGAAGCCCCCCCGACGCTCCTTGCAGCCGCCTCCCCAGGTCCCTCCCTGCAGCCCTTCTCCACAGTTCCCCGGACCCCCGGGGCGGCGTCGGAGGCGGCGGGTAGAGTTCCCCGGGTGACAGAGCCCACCGCGACAGCCCTCCCCGCCCCGCCGCTCGCCGACCCCTCGGCGGAGTCCCGCGGCGGCGTCCGGAGCGACGCGGCGAGCGGCGCCCCGGGATCCGGATCCTCCGAGGCGCAGGCGATCCTCGAGAAGGTCTTCGGCTACGGCTCCTTCCGCGGCGAGCAGCAGGCCATCGTCGAGCAGGTCATCGGAGGCGGTGACGCCGTCGTCCTCATGCCCACCGGCGGCGGCAAGTCGCTCTGCTACCAGATCCCCGCCATCGTGCGCCCCGGCACCGGCGTGGTCGTGTCCCCGCTCATCGCGCTGATGCAGGACCAGGTCGACGCCCTCCGCGCGAACGGCGTCCGAGCCGAGTTCCTCAACTCCACCCAGGACGCGGGCGAGCGCAGCCGCGTCGAGCGCGCCTACCTCGACGGCGAGCTCGACCTGCTCTACGTCGCCCCGGAGCGCCTGGGCAACGAGGGCATGAAGCAGTTCCTCGCCCGCGGCCGGATCGCCCTCTTCGCGATCGACGAGGCCCACTGCGTCAGCCAGTGGGGCCACGACTTCCGCCCCGACTACCTCGCACTGGGCGAGCTCGCCGAGCGCTGGCCCGACGTCCCGCGCATCGCCCTCACCGCGACCGCCACCGAGGCGACGCACCGCGAGATCACCTCGCGCCTGCACCTCGGCGCCGCCCGCCACTTCGTCTCGAGCTTCGACCGCCCGAACATCCAGTACCGGATCGTCAACAAGGTCGAGCCGCGCAAGCAGCTGATCGACTTCCTGCGGCGCGAGCACGCGCACGACGCGGGCATCGTCTACGCCCTCTCCCGCAAGAGCGTCGAGGCGACGGCCGAGGCGCTGCGCTCGGCGGGCTTCGACGCCGTCGCGTATCACGCGGGCCTCGACTCGCGGGTGCGCGCCGCCGCCCAGTCGCGGTTCCTCCGCGAGGAGGGCGTCATCGTCTGCGCGACCATCGCCTTCGGCATGGGGATCGACAAGCCGGACGTGCGGTTCGTCGCGCACATCGACCTGCCCAAGTCGGTCGAGGGCTACTACCAGGAGACGGGTCGCGCCGGCCGCGACGGACTGCCGTCCACCGCCTGGCTCGCCTACGGCCTGCAGGACGTGGTGCAGCAGCGCCGGATGATCGACGAGTCGCCGGGAGACCTGGCGCACCGTCGGCGGATGTCCGCGCACCTGGACGCGATGCTCGCGCTCTCCGAGACGGTCCAGTGCCGCCGGGTGAACCTGCTCGCCTACTTCGGCCAGGAGAGCACCGCCTGCGGCAACTGCGACACCTGCCTCGAGCCGCCCGCCTCCTGGGACGGCACCGTCGCGGCGCAGAAGTTCCTGTCGACGGTCGTCCGCCTCAAGCGGGAGCGCAACCAGCAGTTCGGCGCCGGACACATCATCGACGTCCTCCGCGGCAAGACCACGCCGCGCACCACTCAGCACCAGCACGACGGCCTGGCCACCTGGGGCATCGGCGCCGAGCTCAGCGACACCCAGTGGCGCGGAGTCGCCCGCCAGCTCCTCGCGCAGGGCCTTCTCGGCGTGAACGACGACGGCTTCGGCACGCTCGTGCTCACGCCCGCGTCCGGCTCCGTCCTCAGCGGCGAGCGGAAGGTCGAGCTGCGGCAGGAGCCGGAGAAGCCGGCCCGCTCCAGCGGATCCTCCCGCTCCGGGCGGTCCACCGTCGCCGAGCTGTCGGGCGAGGCTCAGCCGCTGTTCGAGCGGCTCCGGGAGTGGCGCGCCGCGCAGGCCCGCGCGCAGGCGGTCCCGGCCTACATCGTCTTCAACGACGCGACCCTCCGCGAGATCGCGACCGCCGAGCCGGCGACGATGGACGCGCTCAGCATCATCGGCGGCGTCGGCCAGAAGAAGCTGCTCACCTACGGGGAGGCAGTGCTGGCCGTCGTCGCGGGGGAGAGCCCCGAGATCGCCGTCCCGGAACCGGGTGAGGAGGCTCCCGCTCCCCGCCGCGCGCCGGCCGCCCGTGGCGGGGCGTCCCGCTCGCAAGGGGCGAAGCCCTCGTTCGGCCGCGAGTCGTCCGGTCCGCCGGTGTCCGCCGCGCAGCCGCCGGAGGACGACTGGGTGCCGCCGGACGAGCCCGACTGGGAGCCCGGCTGGGACAGCTACTGATCCGTCGCTGAGGCGCGCGATTAACCGCCCGCGACGGAGGCGGGCGCCGGCGCGGGCGATCGTGTTCCGGGCTCCGCGTCGACGATCGTGCCCACCTCGGCACCGACGCGAGCGTCCTCGGTCCGAGGCGCCGGCGAGCGCCCTCAGCCGCCCGCGCCCGTCGACGCCATCCACCCGCCGAGCAGCGTGCAGCAGAACGACACCGCGAGACCCGCCACCGGCACCCAGAACGCGATGCGCCGCCGCACCAGCAGCACGATCGAGACGACCAGCGCCGCGAGGAACGGCACCCACACTCCTCCTGCGGCGAGGACCATCCCGCCCTCGATCAGCCCGATGTCGCAGGCGTTCGATCCGCCGCACGAGTCGCTGGCCATCGCGAAGAACAGCCCGAAGAACGACAGCAGCAGCGTCACCGCGGAGGCCACGAGGATCAGCACGATCGTCAGCACCAGGTCCCAGACGCGGACCGGACGCCGATGCGGCACCCCGGATCCCGGCGCCCCGGATCCCGGAGTCCTGGTTTCCGGCACCCGGTATTCCGGCGCGGCGGGAGGCCCTGCCGCGACGTCCGAGGGCGGCGCACCCGGAGTCCCGAGAGACGCGGGCGAGCCGACCACGGGCGGCCCGGCCGCCGGCTGTCGGGCGGGCGGAGGGGGAGGCAGCGGCGGCTCGCTCATGCCGAGAGACTAGCGAGGCGGCCTTCGGTGCGGCGTCGCTCCTCTGCTGGGATCCGCAGGGACAGTCCGTTCAGCACACGGACGAGCCGCCCCCTCCTCCGCTCCCGTCGGCAGGGACAGCCCCAGCGCACAGACGAGGCGCCCCGCCCCCGCCTGGTCGGTTCCGACAACGCGCTTCCGCCTCCGCCCGGCGCTGTTTGTGCCCGGGCGACGGAACGTTTCCGCCGCGCCGCCGCGCGACCTACCGTGCGAGGACCGCCTCCGCTGCCGCGCCCGTCGGCACACGACGCACCGGGAGCGGCCCGAACCGCAGACGGTCGAAGGGACACGAACACCATGGTCAGCACCGCTCCCCACCCCCGCTCCGCCGCCGACGCCGCCGACCGGGCGGCCACCGGACGCACGCGGGCCCGGCGCTCCCGCTCGGGCTCCATCGCGCCCACGCCGCCGGTGGACTCCCTCGGCTCCGAGGTCGACGCGCGCCTGGACGAGGACGGCGCCCCCGCCGTCGACGTCGCCGCCCTCGGCGAGACCCTGCTCGGCGCCTGGCGCGAGCAGCGCCTCGCCAGCCGCGCCCTGACCGCCCGCCCCGAGCTGCACCGCACCGACGGCCTCCCGATGAAGGAGCACCGCCTCCGCGTCTCGGAGCAGATGCGCGTGCTCGCGGCCGAGGGCGGCGTGCACCGCGCCTTCCCGGTCGACCTCGGCGGCGAGGCCGACCACGGCGGCAACATCGCCGGCTTCGAGGAGCTGGTCACCGCCGACCCCTCGCTGCAGATCAAGTCCGGCGTGCAGTGGGGACTCTTCGGCGCCGCGGTCCTGCACCTGGGCACCCGCCCGCACCACGAGAAGTGGCTGCCGGGGATCATGAGCCTCGAGATCCCGGGCGCCTTCGCGATGACCGAGACCGGGCACGGCTCCGACGTCGCGTCGATCGCCACGACCGCCACCTACGAGGACGGCGAGTTCGTGCTGCGGACGCCGTTCCGCGCGGCCTGGAAGGACTACCTCGGCAACGCGGCGGTGGACGGGCGTGCGGCGGTCGTCTTCGCGCAGCTGGTCACCCTAGGGGTGAACCACGGCGTCCACGCCTTCTTCGTCCCGATCCGCGACGAGCAGGGCGCGTTCCTGCCCGGCGTCGGCGGGGAGGACGACGGCCTCAAGGGCGGTCTGAACGGGATCGACAACGGCCGCCTCCACTTCGACGGGGTCCGCGTCCCGCGCGAGAACCTGCTGAACCGCTACGGCGACGTCGCCGCCGACGGCACCTACTCCTCGCCGATCGCGAGCCCGGGCCGCCGCTTCTTCACCATGCTCGGCACGCTGGTGCAGGGCCGCGTCTCGCTCGACGGAGCCTCGGTCGCCGCGGCGAAGATCGCGCTGACGGTCGCCGTCACCTACGGCGACCAGCGCCGCCAATTCACCGGCGGCGGCGAGCGGGAGGAGGTGCTGCTCGACTACCAGCGGCACCAGCGCCGCCTCCTGCCGCGCCTGGCCACCACCTACGCCGCCGCCTTCGCGCACGAGAAGCTGCTGACGGCGTTCGACGAGGTCTTCTCCGGCGCGAACGACACCGAGCAGTCGCGGCAGGACCTCGAGACCCTCGCCGCGGGGCTGAAGGCGCTCTCGACCTGGCACGCTCTCGACACGCTGCAGGAGGCGCGCGAGGCCTGCGGAGGCGCGGGCTTCCTCGCGGAGAACCGGCTCACGCAGCTGCGCGCCGACCTCGACGTGTACGCGACCTTCGAGGGCGACAACACCGTGCTCCTCCAGCTGGTCGCCAAGCGCCTGCTGACCGACGTCGGACGCCGCTTCAAGGGCGCCCAGCCCGCGGAGCTCGCGCGGTACGCCGCCTCGCAGGTCGCGGGGGCGACCGTCGACAACTCGGGTCTGCGCCGTCTGGCCCAGGTCGTCGCCGATCGCGGATCGACGGCCCGCTCGGTCGGCCAGCTGCGGGAGGACCAGCGCGAGCTGCTCACCGGCCGCGTCGAGAGCATGGTCGCGGGGATCGCCTCACGGCTGCGCCCGGCGTCGAAGCTGCCCTCCGACGAGGCGGCCCGCCTGTTCAACGCGCACCAGAGCGAGCTCATCGAGGCGGCGCGCGCGCACGCCGAGCTGCTGCAGTGGGAGGCGTTCACGGAGGCGCTCGCCGGCGTCGAGGACGCGGGCACGCGCACCGTCCTCACCTGGCTCCGCGACCTGTTCGGCCTGGGCCTGATCGAGAAGCACCTCGACTGGTACCTCATCCACGGGCGCCTGTCGTCGCAGCGAGCGGTCGCGGTGACGTCCTACATCGACCGGCTGCTCGCCCGCATCCGCCCGCACGCCGCCGACCTGGTCGCGTCGTTCGGCTACGGGCCCGAGCACGTGCGCGCGGCGATCGCGACCGGCGCCGAGGCGGAGCGCCAGGAGGAGGCGCACGCCTGGTACGAGGCCGCCCGCGCCTCCGGCACCCTCCCCACTCCGGAGAAGCGCCGCTGAGCCCCTCCTCGAGATGCCGCTCCGGTACGCGACACGTCGCGCGAGGCGTACCGGAGTGGCATCCCGTGGCGACAGGACGGGGAGGGGCGCGTCAGGACGCGAGGAACGCCAGCGCCTGGTCGCGCTCGGCGCGCAGCTCGAGCACGGACTCGTCGATCCGCGCGCGGGAGTGCGCGTCGATCTCGAGCCCCTCGATGATCCGCCACTCGCCGTCGACGGAGCGGACCGGGAACGAGGAGACCAGCCCCTCCTCCACCCCGTAGGAGCCGTCCGACTCGACGGCGGCCGAGGTCCACGACGTGCCGTCGACCCAGTCGCGCACGTGGTCGATCGCGGCGGAGGCGGCGGACGCGGCCGAGGAGGCTCCGCGGACCTCGATGATCTCGGCGCCGCGCTTGGCGACCCGCGGCTCGAACTCCGTGTGCAGCCACTCGGCGTCGACCAGCTCGGGCACCGGCCGTCCGCCGACGGTGGCGTGCGTCGCGTCGGGGTACTGCGAGGCGGAGTGGTTGCCCCAGATCGCGACGCCCTCGATCGCGTCGACGGGGGCGTCGAGCTTCGCGGCGAGCTGCGCGACCGCCCGGTTGTGGTCGAGTCGCGTCATCGCGGTGAAGCGGCCGGCGGGGATGTCCGGGGCGCTGCGCCGCGCGATCCAGGCGTTGGTGTTGGCCGGGTTGCCGACGACCAGCACGCGGATGTCGGAGGCGGCGTGCGCGTTCAGCGCGGCGCCCTGAGGTCCGAAGATGCCCGCGTTCGCGGCGAGCAGGTCGGCGCGCTCCATGCCCGCGCTGCGCGGCCGGGCGCCCACGAGGAGGGCGACGCTCGCGCCGTCGAACGCCGCGGCCGGGTCGTCCGTCGCCTCGATCCCGCGGAGGAGGGGGAAGGCGCCGTCCTGCAGCTCGAGCGCCGTGCCCGCGGCCGCGCGGAGGCCGGAGGGGATCTCGAGCAGGTTCAGGCGGACGGGGACGTCCGGCCCGAGGAGCTGACCCGAGGCGATGCGGAAAAGGAGCGCGTAGCCGATGGCGCCTCCCGCTCCCGTGACCGTGACCGTGACCGGAGTGCGCTGCTGGTTCATGCGCCGAGCGTATTCCCGCCGGCTGGGGGAGGGGGAGGAGTCAGCCGGACGGCGGGCCCTCGGCGGGAGGCGCCGTCGACCCGCGGAGCACGAGCTTGTTGCGCAGCCGCACGTGCTGCTCGGCCACGCTCCCGCCGTCGATCAGCGTCAGGAGCGCCCGGGCGGCCGCGCGCCCCACGCGGTGCAGCGGCTGCCTCACCGTCGTGAGCGCGGGGACCACCCGCGAGGCGTCGGGCACGTCGTCGTAGCCCACGACCGACAGCTGCCCCGGCACCGAGAGGCCCAGCGCCCGGGCCGCCTCGATCACGGCGATGGCGGAGGCGTCGTTCGCGGCGAAGACCGCCGTCGGGCGGTCGGGCAGGAGCAGCAGCTCGTGGGCGGCGACGAGGGAGGGGTCGTGCCGGTAGTAGCCGATCCGCACGAGGGCGGGGTCGTAGGGGAGGCCGGCGTCCGCGAGCCCCCGCTGATAGCCGGCGCCGCGCCGGTGCGACGACTCCAGGTCGGGGCGGCCCGCGACGAAGCCGATGCGGCGGTGGCCGAGCCCGATCAGGTGGCTCGTCGCCAGCTGCGCTCCGCCGAAGTCGTCGGTCGCCACCGAGTGCAGCTCGGTCTGCGCGGTCAGCGGATCCACGACGACGAGCGGCAGATCCGACGAGGGGATCACGCCGGAGGGAGTCACCAGGATCGCCCCCGCTACGTGCGCCTCGGTGAGGCGCCGCAGGGACTCCTGCTCCCAGCCCGCCCGGCCCCGGCGGCTCGCCCCGCTGCCGGCGAGGAGGTCGAACCGGGTCCCCCGGAGCGCCGTCGCCACTCCCTGCAGCACCTCCGTGCCGAACGGCTCGAAGTCGCCCAGGAGCACGCCGATGACGCCCGAGCGCTCCGCGCACTCCGTCGTCACGACCTCCTGCTCGGCCTCCGCCGTCGCCGCCCCTGCGGACATCCTCGTCCCCTCCCGCCGTCCCCGCCCGGCCGCGGCGGAACGCGGTGATCGCCTCGCTGCGCTGCTCCGGACGGTTGAGAACACGTCCTTGCAATCGGGAATGTTCCCGGTAACATTGCCCGCAAGACTAGCTGAGGGAAAGCTCAGCAGTCGAGAGAGACGAGTGTCGGGCAGCCTTTCTCCCCTCAGTGCTGAGGGGGTCGAGAGCTGGAGCTCGCGTGGCCACGCTGTGGAAGCCGCCGCGCACGAGCCGTCCGCCGCTCTCCGCGCGTCCTGCGCTCCAGGCGCGGCCGAACGCCCCTCGGGCTGCGCCGCGCTCCGTCCTCTCGCGGCCTCGGGCCGCGCCACCACTCCGCGCCGTCCGGCGCTCGACCTGATCGGCGACGATGCCGATCGAGTGAGGAACACCATGTCCACGCGACGCACCCCCCGACCCCTCTGGCTCGTCCGCTCGGGCGCAGCTCTCGCCGGCTGCCTGCTCCTGTCCGGCGTCGCCGCCGCGGCCGCGGCCGCCGACACCGAGTACGGCTCCGACGACGTCGACGTGAACGTCAGCATCGAGGAGCTGGAGCAGCCCGGCGCCCTCTCGATGTCGATCGACGGCACCTCCGCCACGCTCGCCGAGGAGGGCTCCACCCCGACCGTGCGCGCCTTCACGGGGCAGCTGCCCGACGTGACCGTGACGGACACCCGGACCGTCGACGAGATCCCGGCCGGAGCCGGCTGGTACGTCCTCGGCTCGGCGAGCGCCTTCACCGGCGACGCGGACCAGGAGGACATCTCCTCCGACCACCTCGGCTGGACGCCGGTCCTCGTGGACGGCGGCGAGTCGGGTCTCGTGTCCGAGGGCGACCCGGTCGACACGATCCTCGACGAGGGTGCCGACGCCGTGGGCCTGTTCGACCAGGAGCTGCTCGCGCTGTCGCTCGACTCGCAGGAGACCGCGACGGACGGGTCCTGGACCGTGTCCGCGGGCCTCACCCTGAAGACCGAGGCCGACGTCGCCCCCGGCGACTACTCCTCCGTCCTGACGCTGTCGCTGTTCGAATGACCCCGATGCGCGCAGTCGCCTCCACGGCGATCGGCGCCCTCCTCGCGGCGGGCCTGCTCACCTCCGGCGCGGCTCCGGCGACCGCGGCCGGCGCGTGGTCGCCGAAGGCCTCGTACACGTCGACGGACCGCGGCGACGGCACCTACTCCGTGCCGCTGCTGAACGCCGACGTGCCCGACGTCAGCGTCGAGCGCGTGCCCGCGTCCGAGAACGACGAGGGCCGCGACATCTACTACATGATCAGCACCACGATGCACCTGAGCCCGGGCGCCCCGATCATGAAGTCCTACGACCTCGTCAAGTGGGAGATCGTCAACTACGTCTTCGACCGGCTCGAGATCGGCGACCGCTTCTCGCTCCGCAACGGGCAGAACTCCTACGGCAACGGCCAGTGGGCCTCGTCGCTGCGGTACCACGACGGCCGCTACTACGCGGTCTTCAACACCAACAACCTCGGCGGCTCCTACCTCTACTCGACCGACGACATCGAGGACGGGACCTGGACCCGCACGGCCCTCGGCCGCGCCTTCCACGACCCGTCGCTCTTCTTCGACGACGCGGACGGCGGCACGCCGTACATCTTCTACGGCTCCGGATCCACCAGCGCCGTGAAGCTGAGCGAGGACCTGACGACAGTCGTCGCGGAGTACCCGAACATCCTCCGCACCTCCGACTACCCGGGAGCCGGCTACCTCGGCGGCCTCTTCGAGGGCGCGCAGGTGCAGTACATCGACGGGCAGTACTACATCGTCATCATCACGTGGCCCTCGGGCCAGGGCCGCCAGGTGGCGCTGTTCCGCTCCTCCGAGCTGCTGGGCCGCTACGCGACCGCCGACGGCAGCAACCCCTACGAGGGCAAGGGCGTGCTGAACTCCAGCGGCTTCGCCCAGGGGAGCCTCGTGCCGATCGCGAAGGAGGACGGCTCGACCGCCTGGCACGGCATGTTCTTCCGCGACAGCTTCCCGACCGGCCGCATCCCCGGGCTCATTCCGGCGACGTGGAAGGACGGCTGGCCGACGTTCGGGACGAACGGCTCGGTGCCGGTGGGCGGGAGCTTCCCGAAGCCGATCCGCCTCAGCCCCGAGGAGGAGCTGTTCGAGCGGCAGAAGAGCATCGTCGTCTCGGACGACTTCGACAACGACGCCCCGGCGAAGGCCTACCAGGACGAGTCGTGGACGATCCCGCCCGCGCCCGCCTACGACGCGTCGCTGCTCGGCGTGCAGCTGCTCCAGAACCCGGGAGCGGAGTCGGGGACGGCGCCGTGGGCCGGCCAGTTCGGCGCGACGCTGTCGGCCGACACGACCGACCCGGCGTCCGGCACCGCCGCGCTCCGCGTGGGTACCCGCACGCTCAACGGCTCCGGCCCGAGCCAGGTGCTGGCGAACAAGCTGCAGCGCGGCGTCACGTACACCGTGTCCGCGAAGGTGAAGTACACGACCGGCCCCGCGTCGGTCCGCTTCAACCTCTGCGCCGACTTCGGCGCGGGACCCGTGACGATGGCGTCCGCCGCCGTCACGCAGGGCCAGTGGACGACGGTCACGGGGACCTACACGGTGCCCGAGACCGCGAACGTCGGCAGCGTGAAGTTCGCCGTCGAGACGCCGTGGGGCAACCCGCAGCCGGCGTCCTCGAGCACCGAGTACCTGCTCGACGACGTCTCGCTCGTCGGCGCCGCTCCCACCCTCGAGCGCCCGACGGCCGCCGAGATCGAGCCGAACGGCTCGACCCTCGCCCTCCCCTGGCAGTGGAACCACGCCCCCGACAACCGCTACTGGTCGCTGACCGAGCGCGAGGGCTGGCTCCGCCTCACCAACGGGAAGGTGCTCAGCGGAACGGCCGCGCACACGCGCCTCTCGGGCTCGCCCGAGATGACGTACCTGGAGGAGGCGCGCAACACGCTCTCCCAGCGCATCGTGGCCCCGAAGCAGTCGGCGGAGGCGGCGTTCGACGTCTCCGGGATGAAGGACGGCGACGTCGCCGGGCTCGCGGCCTACAATTGCGGCTTCTCCTACGTCGCGGTCAAGCGCGTGGACGGCGTCACCACCGTCGGCGTCGTGAACCGCAGCCAGCCGTTCGCGACCACGTTCGACCAGGCGGCCGTGGAGTCCTTCCTCCCCGGCACCACCGCCGCCCTCGGCGATTCCTCGCAGGTGCGCCTGAAGGCCGATCTCGAGCTCTCGGCTCCGGCCGGACAGCTCTGGACGACCTTCTCGTACAGCCTCGACGGGACGAGCTGGACGAAGCTCGGCAGTCGCGTCGGCCCGCAGACCCTCGACGGTCAGCTCACGCACTTCATGGGCCACCGCCTCGGGCTGTTCAGCTACGCGACGAAGACCGCCGGCGGCCACGTCGACGTCGACGAGTTCCTCCTGAGCGACACCCTCTCCTCGGAGGGGAAGGCGCTCGACCGCTCGCAGCTCGACGCGGCCGTCGCTCACGCGGCGACGCTCCGCTCCGACGACTACCCGGCCGACGCCTGGTCCGACCTCCAGTCGGTCCTCGCGAAGGCGCAGGCGGTCGGCACCGCGGGAACGCAGAACCAGATCGACGCCCCGGAGCGCGCGCTCAGCTACCAGCTGGCCCGCCTCGGGACGCTGAAGGAGGCGTCGCTCGACGTGACCGCCGCCGCCGCGACCCGCTGCATCGCGGGGAAGGTCGTCGTGACCGTGCGGGCGACCAACGCCGACGACGTGCCCGTCGCCCTCCGGATGGAGAGCGCCTCCGGCACGAAGACGGTCGCCGCGCTCGCACCCGGCGCCACGACGAGCCACGCCTTCACCACGCGGGCGGCCTCGGTCCCCGCCGCCGAGGTGGTCGTGACCGCGACCGCCACCCTCGACGGCGAGCCGGTGACGACCACGGTGAGAGCGCCCCACCCGGCCGCGTCCTGCGGCTGAGCACTCCGGGGGCGGCCCGCGCGGCCGCCCCCGCCCCCGAACGCGTCAGCGGCACCCGTCGCCGACGATCTCCTGCACGACACGATCAAGGAGGATCCGTGAGATCACCACAACGAGAAGCCGCTCCGAAGGGGCGGTTGCGGCTGAGGCTGCTGGCCACGGCCGCGCTGACCGCGCTCCTGGTGGCCCCCTTCGCCGCCCAGACCTCGTCCGCCGCTGAGGCGGAGCTCATCGTCAACGGCGGCTTCGAGAGCGGCATCAGCAGCTGGTTCGTCAACAACGGCAACGCCGCCGACGCCGGCACCATCGCGACGACCACGGACGCGCGCACCGGCACCGCCGCAGCGCTCGTCACCGGCCGCACGACCACCGGCGCGGGCGCCATGCAGGACCTCAGCGGCAAGGTCGTCGCCGGCCAGACCTACCAGGTCAAGGCGCAGATCAAGTACGAGAACGCCGCGAGCCCCGCGACCAAGCAGTTCTTCGCCACCATGCACTACGGCGGAGGCACCTACACGAACCTCGCGAGCGTCACCGCCACGAAGGGGCAGTGGGCGACGATCAACGGATCGTTCACCATCCCCGCCGGGCAGAGCGTCGCGACCGCGCGCCTCTTCTTCGAGACGCCGTGGACCGCGACTCCCTCGGCCGCGCCCGAGACGCACCTCATGGACTACAAGCTCGACGACGTCTCGCTGGTCGGAGCGGCGCCGCCCGCGCCCGCCTCGCGCACCATCGAGGTCGTGGGCAAGATCCCGGGCGACCACAACCCGCTCATGGGCTGGAAGTTCGGCGCCGACGGCTTCGGCTTCGTCGAGAACGGCCGCGTGTACATGTACATGACGAACGACACCCAGGGCTACGCTCCGAACCCCGCCACGGGCGTCTCGGCGGGCATCGACTACGGCAAGATCAACCAGATCACCGTGATCTCCTCGGACGACCTCGTCAACTGGACCGACCACGGCGAGATCCAGGTCGCCGGCTCCACCGGAGTCGCGCCCTACACCGGCAACTCGTGGGCTCCCGGCATGGCGAAGAAGACCGTGAACGGCGTCGACAAGTACTTCCTCTACTACGCCAACGGCGGCGGCTCCAGCAACGTGATCACCGGCGACTCGCCGGTGGGTCCGTGGACCAGCCAGCGCACCTCCACGCTCATCAACGCGTCCACCCCGGGCGCCGAGGCGGTCGCGTGGAAGTTCGACCCGGCACCGCTCGTCGACGACGACGGCCAGGGCTACCTGTTCTTCGGAGGCGGACCCGCCTCGACCGCGCTCCCCGCGGCCGAGCGCTTCAACAACCCGAAGAACATCCGCGTGATCGAGCTCGGCGACGACATGATCTCGACCCAGGGCACCTCCGCCGTCGTGGACGCGCCCGTCGCGTTCGAGGCGGCCCAGGTGTTCAAGCGCCAGGACAAGTACTACCTCTCGTACTCGTCCCACTTCGGCGGCAACGACTTCGGCGGCAACCAGACCCGCGAGCCCGGCTACCCGGGCGGCGGTGAGATCGGCTACATGATCTCGGACGACCCGATGTCCTGGCCCAAGGAGAACTACGCCGGCGTGATGTTCCCGAACCAGAGCCGCTTCTTCGGAGCCGGCACCGGCGGCAACAACCACCAGTCGGTCTTCGAGCTGGGCGGCAAGTACTACTTCACCTACCACGCGCCGACGCTCAACAAGCGGATCAACGGCGACACCACCCAGGGGTACCGCAGCCCGCACATCCAGGAGCTGCAGTTCAACGCCGACGGCACGGTGCAGCAGGTGGTCGGCGACTACAAGGGCGTCGACCAGGTGAAGGACTTCGATCCGTACCGCACCTTCCCGGCCGAGACCATCGGCTGGAGCAAGGGCATCGCCACGGCGCCGCTCGGCACCCCCGCCGCGGGCGCGACGCAGAACCTCGTGCTGAAGGACCTCGACAACGGCGACTGGACCGCGCTGTCCGCCGTCGACTTCGGGGACACCGGAGCCGCGACGTTCACCGCGAAGGCCAAGGCGCTGCAGGCCGGCGGCACCGTCACCGTCCGCCTCGACTCCGAGACCGGGCCCGTCGCGGGCACCGTCGCGGTGAACGGGACGACCGGTGAGTGGACCGACGTCAGCGCCGCGCTGACCGGAGCGACCGGAGTGCACGACGTGTTCTTCAGCTACTCCGGACCCTCCGGCGACCTGTTCGAGCTCGACACCTTCGCCTTCACCGAGGGCGAGGCGGCTCCGGCGCTCGACATCACGGCGAGCGCGGCGACCCGCTGCATCGCGGGCAAGGCGATCGTCACCGTCCAGGCGAGCAACGGCTCCGACGTCCCCGTCGGCGTGACCTTCACGTCGACGTCCGGCACGAAGTCGTTCACCTCGGTGGCGCCCGGCAAGACCGTGTCGCACGCCTTCACCACCCGTCAGGCGAACCTGCCCGCCGGTGCGGTGACCGTCGAGGCCACGGCCACGATGAACGGCGCCCCCGTCGAGACGGAGGTGAGCGCTCCGTACGCGGCGCGCCCGTGCTCGTAGCGCACGGCTGAACCACCGGGGAGCGCCCCCGGCCCTGCGGGGCCGGGGGCGCTCCTGCGCGTGCGGGGGGATCTCGATGCGCCCTCCGGGGCTGCTCGATCAGCATGTGCCGGCCGCGCAGCGGGGTGATGAGACCCCGCTGGGTCAGCGGGTGTCGGCCAGGCGCATCGTGCCGCCGGCCTGGGCGGCGAAGGCGCGGGCGGTCGCCGCGATGGTGCGCTGCATGACCCGCGCCGCGGCGGTCGGCGCGAGGTCCGCCGGGCGCGCGAGGCTGATCGTCCGGGTCAGGGTGGGCTTCTCGAGCGTCGGCTCCTCGAGGCGGATCGAGCGCAGCCCCGGGCGCCCCTGCAGCACCATCGCCGGGACGACCGCGACCCCGAGGCCCCGCTCGGCGAAGCGCAGCACCGCGTCCATCTCGGCGCCCTCCAGCACCACGTCCGGCTCCAGGCCCGCGGCGGCGAACGCGGCGTCGGTCGTGCGGCGCAGGTCGTAGCTGGAGTTGAAGACGATCTGCGGGAGGCGGGCGACCGCCGCCAGGTCGAGCGCGCCGGTCGCGGCGAGGGGAGGCTCCGCGGCGGAGGAGACCACGACGAGCTCCTCGACGAGCAGCGGCGTCACCGTGAAGGCGCCGGGAGCGGCCGCGGTCGAGGTCGTCACCAGCGCCAGGTCGAGCTCGCCCCGGGCCAGCCGGTCGAAGAGGCTCCGCGACCCGTCCTCGGCGAGGTGCAGCTCCACGGCGGGATGCGCGGAGTGGAACGCGTGCAGCACCTCCGCGACGAGGCTGATGCAGAGCGTCGGCGTCGCGCCGAACCGCACCCGGCCGCGCTCGAGTCCGGCCAGCTCGGCCAGCTCGCGGCGCACCGATCCGGCGTCGGCGAGCATGCGCCGGGCGAGCGGCAGCAGCAGCTCCCCGGCCGGTGTGAGGGTGCTGCCGGAACGCGCCCGGTGGAAGAGCTCGGAGCCGAGGTCCTGCTCCAGCGCGGCGATCCGGCGGCTCAGCGAGGGCTGCGCGAGATGCAGCTCCTCGGCGGCGCGGGTGAAGCTGCCGAGGCGGGCGACCTCGACGAATCCGGTGAGCTGCTCGAGATCCACATGCATACCCTATGCGCATGGCTGTGCCCAGCATTATGCATTGGAGTAATCGAAGCGCCGTGCCTAGCGTGGAGGCATGACCACTTCAGAGACCACCGCACCGGAGCGTCGGATCTCCACCTCCGTCCTCGTCATCGGCACCGGCGGATCGGGCCTGCGCGCCGCGATCGAGCTCGCCGAGGCGGGCGTGGACGTCCTCGCGCTCGGCAAGCGCTCGAAGTCGGACGCGCACACCTCCCTCGCCGCCGGCGGCATCAACGCCGCCCTCGCCACGATGGACCCCGACGACAGCTGGCAGCAGCACGCGGCCGACACCATCACCGAGTCCTACCAGCTCGCCAACCCGCACACGGTCGAGATCGTCACCTCCAACGCCGCCCGCGGCATCCAGGACCTCGAGCGCTACGGCATGCCGTTCGCCCGCGAGGACGACGGCCGCATCTCGCAGCGCTTCTTCGGCGCGCACACCTACCGCCGGACCGCCTTCGCGGGCGACTACACCGGCCTCGAGATCCAGCGCACGCTCGTCAACCGGGCCGCCCAGCTCGAGATCCCGATCCTGGACACCGTGTACGTCACGCGCATCCTCGTCAACGAGGACGGAGCAGTGTTCGGCGCCTACGGCTTCGACCTCGTCGACGGCACCCGCTACCTGATCCACGCGGATGCGGTGATCCTCGCCGCGGGCGGGCACAACCGCATCTGGCGCCGCACCTCCTCCCGCCGCGACGAGAACACGGGCGACTCGTTCCGCCTGGCCGTCGAGGCCGGCGGCCGCCTGCGCGACCCCGAGCTCGTCCAGTTCCACCCGTCGGGCATCATCGAGCCCGAGAACGCGGCGGGCACGCTGATCTCCGAGGCCGCGCGCGGCGAGGGCGGCATCCTCCGCAACGGCCTCGGCGAGCGCTTCATGGGCAAGTACGACGCCGAGCGCCTCGAGCTCTCGACCCGCGACCGCGTCGCCCTCGCCTGCTACACCGAGATCAAGGAGGGTCGCGGCACGCCGAACGGCGGGGTCTGGCTCGACGTCTCGCACCTGCCGCGCGAGACGATCATGACCCGGCTGCCGCGGGTTTACCAGACGATGCTCGAGCTGCAGATGCTCGACATCACGAAGGACCCGATCGAGATCGCGCCCACGGCGCACTACTCGATGGGCGGGGTCTGGGTGCGCTCGGACGACCACAGCACCGACGTCCCCGGGCTCTACGCGATCGGAGAGGCCTCCAGTGGACTGCACGGCGCCAACCGCCTCGGCGGCAACTCGCTGATCGAGCTGCTGGTGTTCGGCCGGATCGTCGGGCAGGCGGCGGCGGAGTACTCCGCCTCGCTGACCGCCCAGACCCGCTCGGCCGCGTCCATCCAGGTCGCCCGCGACGAGATCGCCGGCCTGCTCGCGGCCGACGGCACCGAGAACGTCCGCGCCCTGCAGCGCGCGATCCGCAACACGATGACCGAGCACGCCGGAGTCGTCCGCGACGAGGAGGGCCTGCTCGCCGGGCTCGCCGAGCTGGACGCGATCGAGGCGCGCATCGCCGACATCGGCGTGCACCCGGACATCGCCGGCTTCCAGGACCTCGCCCACGCCTTCGACCTCAAGTCGGCCGCGATGGCCGCGCGGGCCACCCTCGAGGCAGCGCTCGAGCGCCGGGAGAGCCGCGGCTGCCACAACCGCAGCGACTACCCGGACATCGACCCGGCCCTCCAGGTGAACCTCGTCTGGTCGCCCTCCACGGGGATCACGCGCGAGGAGATCCCCGCGGTGCCGGAGGAGATCCAGGCGCTGATCAGCGGCGAGGTCGCCACCGCGGGCAAGCTGCTCGAGTAGCCGGAACCGCGACGGCACGACGCCGGTCGCCCTCACCGCCTGCTCGCCGGGCACCACCGGAGCCCAGGCGCCCCCCGGGATCCTCCTGGGGACCACGGACAAGGTCACCGCCCTGGATCCCGCCGGCTCCTGGGACCTCGGCTCGGCGACGCTGCAGAACCAGGTCTTCTCCTGGCTGCTGACCTCCGCCCCCGGATCGACGGATCCCGTGCCGGACCTCGCGGCCTCGGCCGAGTTCACCGACCCCACCCACTACCGCGTCGCCCTGCGCGAGGACGCCGCCTTCGCCAACGGCAATCCGCTCACCGCCTCGGACGTGGTCTTCACCTTCGAGCGCCAGGTGGCGATCGCCGCTCCGAACGGCCCCTCGTCGCTGCTCTCGGACATGGTCTCGGTCGAGGCGGAGGACGACTCCACCGTCGTCTTCACGCTGGCCACCCCGGACAACGCCCTCTGGCCCCAGATCCTCACCAGCCCCGCCGCCGCGATCGTCGACGAGGACGTCTTCTCGGCCGACTCCCTCACCACCGACGACGACATCGTCGCCGGCGACGCCTTCAGCGGGCAGTACTCCATCACGAGCTACACGCTGAACTCGCTCGTGCAGCTCACCCGCAACGACTCCTATGACGGCCTCCTCGGCGCCGCCGCCAACGAGTCCGTGATCGTCCGCTACTACGCGGACGAGAGCAACCTCAAGCTCGACATCCAGCGCGGCGAGATCGCGGTCGCCTACCGCACGCTGAACGCGACCGACACCGAGGACCTCCGCGGCGAGGAGGGCCTGACGGTGCACTCCGGTCCCGGCGCCGAGATGCGCTTCCTCGTCTTCAACCCCGAGACCATGCCCTACGGCTCCGCGACCCCCGAGGCCGACGCCGACAAGGCGCTCGCCGTCCGCACCGCCGTCGCCGACCTGATCGACCGCGACGAGCTGTCGGACCAGGTCTACAAGGGCACCTACGCGCCGGTCTACTCGATCGTTCCCAGCGCCCTGACCGGATCGACGCCGGCGTACGAGCAGGCCTTCGGCGACGGGAGCGGCGGTCCCAGCGCGGACGAGGCCGCCGCCGCGCTCCAGGCCGCCGGGATCACCGGTCCCGTCGATCTCAAGCTGCAGTACAACACCGACCACTACGGCTCCAGCACCTCGGACGAGTACGCGCTCATCAAGAACCAGCTCGAGCGCAGCGGGTTGTTCACGGTCGACCTGCAGTCGACGGAGTGGACGCAGTACGTGAAGGAGAAGTCGACGTCCTACCCGCTCTACCAGCAGGGCTGGTTCGCGGACTACCCGGACTCGGACAACTACCTGAACCTGCTCTACGGCACCGACGAGGCCCCCTCCATCCTCGGCGCCGCCGTGAAGGACGACGCCTACAACGAGGTCGTGCTGCGCGAGCGGAGCCTGGCGCCCGGCGACGAGCGCACCGCGGCGATCGAGGAGGCGCAGCGCCTCGCGGCGGAGAAGGCGATCACCGTGCCGCTCCTCGAGGGCACGGAGACCGTCATCGCCTCCTCCACGATCTCGGGCATCGACGACACGCTCGACGGTTCCGGCCGGTTCCGGCCGGTTCCGCTTCGGGCTGCTCCGGAGCGAGTGATCGGGACGCGCTGATCGGCCGGACGGGCCGCGGCGCCGCAGAGGGGGAGACCCTCGGCGGCAGCCGCGGCCCGTCCGTGCGTCCGGGGGCGGCTCTGCGAGGACGGCTCTGCCAGGACGGGGCACCCGGATCGATCAGCGCGCCAGCGCCGCCAGCTCCGCCCGGGTGCGGGCGCCGGCCTTGCGCAGCAGGTTCGACACGTGGAACTTCACGGTGTTGCCGCTGATGCCGAGGTCGTCCGCGATCCGCTGGTTCGAGGCGCCGAGCGTGATCAGGTTCAGCACCTCCCG
Source organism: Rathayibacter sp. AY1C1 (assembly GCF_002932105.1). NCBI lineage: Bacteria > Bacillati > Actinomycetota > Actinomycetes > Micrococcales > Microbacteriaceae > Rathayibacter > Rathayibacter sp. AY1C1. The sequence continues at coordinate 19,334 of NZ_PSWH01000009.1, forward strand.
CTCGCGGGCGCTGAGCTCGGCGAGGTCGAGCCCGTCGGGCTGCGCCGGCGGATCGAGGGGGAGGCGGATCGACAGGGTCGACCCCCAGCCCGCGGTCGACGCGACCGAGAGCTCCCCGTCGAGCCCGCGCACGCGCTCGGCGATCGGGCGCAGGGCGTCGTCGCGGGTCGTCAGCTCGCCCCGGCCGTCGTCGCGGATCTCGATGAGCAGGTTGAGCCCGTCGCAGTCCCACTGGATCCGCACCCGGCGCGTCTGCTCCGACTCCACGAACGCCAGCACGGCGCTCCGCACGATCGCGCGGGCCCCGTGCGCCACTTCGCCGGGGAGGGCGCGCCCGGTGGCGGGCGGCTCGACGAACTGCACGTCGAGGTCGCCGAAGCGGACGAGCGGGCGCAGGTCGCTCCGGAGCCGCGCGAACGCGCCCACGACGGGCTCCAGCATCGCGCTGCGCTGCTCGTCCGAGGCGGTGCGCAGCTCGACCAGGGCGTTCGCGGCGATGTCGATCGCGACGGTGCGGGCCGCACGGTCGTCGAGGCGCTCGGCGCGCAGGGCGGCGAGCACCGACTCCAGCGCCACCGCGTGCCGGTCGGCCTGCTCGGCCACCGTGCGGGCGTGCTGCTGCAGCAGGGTGCGGGAGGCGGGGGACTCGGCGGGATCCATCCTCCGAACCTACCCGTCCTACCCGCGAGCGGCATCGCCCACCCGATCGGGTAGGCGGACCTCCTCGATCAGGTGGCGCGCGGGCCGGTCGCCGGGCGCACTGTGGATCCATGCCCGCTGACGACCGCACCACCGACCCCGCAGAGGCGCTCGCCGTGATCGCCGCCGAGGTGTCCGCCGCGACCGCCTCGCTGACGACCGACCGCCTCGAGCCCGTCCTCGAGCTGCTCGCCGGCGCCGATCGCGTCTTCATCCACGGCGCCGGCCGCTCCGGCCTCGCCCTGCGGATGACCGCCATGCGCCTCATGCACCTCGGACTCGTCGTGCACGTGGTCGGCGACGTGACGACCCCGGCGATCCGCGGCGGCGACGTGCTGCTCACCGCGAGCGGCTCCGGCACCACCGGGGGCATCGTCCGCGCCGCGCAGACCGCCGTCGACGCCGGAGCGCGGGTCGCGGCGATCACGACCGCCGCCGACTCCCCGCTGGCCGGGCTCGCCTCCGCCGTGGTGGTCGTGCCCGCCGCCGACAAGCTCGACCGCTCCGGCGCCGCCTCGGCGCAGTACTCCGGCGGGCTCTTCGAGCAGGTCGTCGTGCTCACCGGCGACGCCCTGTTCCACGCGCTCTGGCAGCGCCGCGGCGACAGCGCCGACGAGCTCTGGCCGCGCCACGCGAACCTCGAATGACCCGACTCCCCACCTCGACAGGAAGAAGAACCCCGTGAAGCTCCAGTTCGCCATGGACACCCTCAGCACCGACGCCGCCCTCGAGCTCGCCGCTGCCGCCGCCCCGCACGTCGACATCCTCGAGCTGGGCACCCCGCTCATCAAGAGCGCCGGCCTCTCCGCCATCACCGCCATCAAGGAGGCGCACCCCGACAAGACGGTCTTCGCCGACCTCAAGACGATGGACGCGGGCGAGCTCGAGGCCGACATGGCCTTCGCGGCCGGCGCCGACCTCGTGACGGTCCTCGGCGTCGCCGGCGACAGCACCATCGCCGGCGCGATCGCCGCCGGGAGGAAGCACGGCAAGGGCGTCGTCGTCGACCTCATCGGCGTGCCCGACAAGGCCGCCCGCGCCCGCGAGGTCGTCGCCCTCGGCGCCGAGTTCGTCGAGATGCACGCCGGTCTGGACGAGCAGGCGGAGGAGGGCTTCACCTTCGAGACCCTGCTGCGCGACGGCGAGTCCTCCGGCGTGCCGTTCTCGGTCGCGGGCGGCGTGAGCACCGCCACCATCGAGTCGGTGCAGCGCGCCGGCGCCCTCGTGGCCGTCGCGGGCGGGGCCATCTACGGCGCCCCGGACGTCGGCGAGGCCGCCGCGGCCCTCCGCGCCGCCATCGTCTGACCCGTCGGCGTCGGCGCCCCCGAGGCCCGCTGATCCGGGTCGCGAGGGCGGCGGCGCCCGCGTCCGCGCGGGCGGCGGCAGCGCATCCCCGCCGGACGCCCGGCCCCTCTCGACTCGCCGACGGCGCGGTCCTACAGTGGCTGCGACGACCCTCGACTCCCGCCGCGGGACCGACGGCGCCGTCGCGAGCGGAGGGAAGCCGTGTCCTCGACCGCCCCCGTGCCCGGACCCGCCGTCGACGCCTCGACGAGGCTCCGCGACTTCCACCAGATCCTCCTCAACACCGCCGTCGCGAACGTGACGACGAGCTTCCTCTGGTTCGCGCTCACGTTCTGGGTGTACCTCGAGACGCGCTCCGTCCTGGCGACCGGGATCATCGGCGGCGCCTACATGCTGCTCGTCGCGGTCTTCGCGATGGCCTTCGGCACGATCGTGGACCGGCACCGCAAGTTCCGCGTCATGGTGTTCGCCGGCGCGGTCACGCTGGTGTCCTTCGGCGTCGCGGGCGGTCTCTTCCTCGCGCTGCCCGAGGCGGCGCTCCTGGACTTCCGCGCCCCCTGGTTCTGGGTGTTCTCGGGCACGATCCTCTTCGGCGCCGTCATCGAGAACATGCGCAACATCGCCCTGTCCACGACGGTGACCCTGCTGGTCCCGGTGGAGGGGCACGCCCGCGCGAACGGCCTCGTCGGCACGGTCCAGGGCCTCGCCTTCGTGGTGACGAGCGTCTTCAGCGGGCTCGCCATCGGCCTGCTCGGCATGGGGTGGACGCTGGTGATCGCGATCGGCCTCTCCGCCGCCGCGCTCCTGCACCTCCTCTTCCTGCGCATCCCGGAGGACCGGCCCGCGCCGACGGGGGAGAGGGCGCCGCTGATCGATCTCCGCGGCAGCATCACCGCGGTGCGGGCGGCGACCGGGCTGTTCGCGCTCATCGTCTTCTCGACGTTCAACAACCTGATCGGCGGCGTCTACATGGCGCTGATGGACCCGTACGGCCTCGAGCTGTTCCCGGTCGAGCTGTGGGGCGTGGTGCTCGGAGTGACGGCGACCGGTTTCGTCATCGGCGGTCTGCTCGTCGCGAGGTTCGGTCTCGGGAGGAACCCGATCCGGACGATGCTGCTGCTCGTGATGGCGATGGGCCTGATCGGCGCGGTCTTCACCCTCCGCGACTGGTGGTGGCTCTACGCCGGCGGCATCTGGATCTACATGACCCTGATCCCGGCGGTCGAGGCCGCCGAGCAGACGGTGATCCAGAAGGTCGTCCCCTTCGAGACCCAGGGGCGCGTCTTCGGCTTCGCGGCGGCGTTCGAGTCGGCCGCCGCTCCGATCACGTCGTTCCTCATCGCCCCGATCGCCGAGTTCGCGCTCATCCCGTACATGGAGTCGCCGGCCGGGCGCTCGGCGTTCGGCGGGCTGCTCGGCGACGGCATCGGCCGGGGGATCGCGCTGGTGTTCCTGGTCGGCGGAGTCGTCATGATCATCGCGGCCGGCGCGGCGATGCTCACCCGCTCCTACCGCGTCATGTCGGCGCAGTACCTGCGGGAGGCCGCGGCGAGCGGGGAGGCGGAGCCCGTCCGCACGGAGGCGCCGGAGACGCACCGGACCGCGCCGAGCACCGTCGAGCAGAACCGCTAGCGCCCGCAGACGCCGCCCGTCATGCGCCTCCGGGGGGTCCGGCGGACCGGACGGCGCGGACACGAGGGGGACGTGCCGGACGCCCCCTCCCCAGGGTGCGGCGTCCGGCACGTCGGCTGCGACCACCCGGTCGAGGGGCCCTCCTCGACTCCCGAGCGCTCCGCTGCCCCGCGCCTCCGGAGGGAGACATCGGGGCATGCGGCGCCGGCGGGGGGGAGGGCTCTGGTTCCCCGCCCCGCCGGCGCCGGCCGCCCGCGAGGGGCGGCGAGGATGCTCGTTCGGGCGTGCCTCGAGTGACGGCTACATGCCGTCACTGAGCATGGACTGCACCAGCTTCACGTGGCGCTCGAGGTTCAGCTGGCTGAACTCGCTGTTGTAGTTGAGGCCGTAGTTCAAGATGTGACCCGGGGTGCACTGGATTGTCGCGTCCGGTCCGTCCCAGGTGCGCAGCAGTGCCAGGGCCGAGTCCCAGCTGCTGTTCTCGCAGTTCGTGTTGAAGGTGGTCGACGTGCCCAAGCCCACGGTGTGCGAGATCTCGTGCATGGCGGTGCCCTCCACCATGTAGACGCGCTCCTTGCCGAAGCGGATCTGGCCGTAGATGTTCGCATCGGCCGTCGGGGTTCCGGGGCTGTACGAGACGGTCAGGGAGCGGGAGATGTTGCTGAGGCGGTTGTAGCGCGCCACGGCGCGGTCCATCGCGTCGGTGATGCGGGCGTAGGCGTCGGCCTCGTCCGCGGTCGGGCTCGCGACGCGGTTCAGCGTCCAGGTGATCTTCTGCACGGTCGGATCGGTCAGTGCCCAGCGCTGGGCCTTGGAGCCGGTGCAGGTCCACTGCTGAATGGGGGAGCCGTCGATCTGGCGGAAGTCCTTGTTGTCGAGGCAGAGGTCGCTGTGCCGATTGGCGATCTCGGCGTAGCCTCCGCCGACGGAGGTGATCCGCCACTGCTGGGCGGTGCTTCCGTTGCAGCTCCACTGCCGCACCTCCGAGCCCGGAGTGGTGCCGAAGTCGAAGTTGTCGAGGCAGAGGTTGCTGAAGGTGTTCTTGATCTCGGCGTAGCCGGTGCCGAGGTCGGTGACCTGCCAGCGCTGGTTGCTCCCCTCGGTGCAGCTCCACTGCCGCACCTCGGCTCCGGGCTGAGTGCCGAAGTCGAAGTCGTCGAGACACATGCTGCTGTGCTGGTTGCGGATCTCCTGCGCCGATCCGAGACCGACCGGGGCGGTGGCTGCAGAGGCGGGCGAGCTGATGCCGAAGGTCGTGATGCCGACGACGGCCGCGATCAGGGCGCCGATCAGGCGCTTGGAGGGGTGGGACTTCGTTGTCCGGGACATGGGTGCCTTTCACAGACATCCGGCGTCCCCGAAGGGACGCGGATGAGGGTCGCAGGAAGGAGCCGTGTCCGAAGGGATCGGAGCACGGCAGAGGATGCGCCGGAGCGACCGGGATGGTGATCCGGTCGTCCCGCCGCGGGACGCGTCAGCGCCGACGCTCCGAGTGGGATGGGAAGCTGATCACGACCTGCATGTTGACGTGGACAACCATCGACCGGTCGCGGAGCCGGTGTCAAGTGCCGGTCTCGAGCGGGTCCGGTCCGAGCCCCGCCGGGCGAGGGTGATCCGTCCACGCGGATCCCCGTGCTCGCAGGGAGAGAGCGCTCACACCCGCCGTCGCTGCGGCATCGCCCGGGAATCCGCCATTGTTACCGTTAACAAAAGTCGGTACGGTGTCACCTGAAGTGGGCAAGCGCGTCCTCGCGCCTCGCGTCCCACTCCGACCGGTTCGAAGGCGAACCTGAGAGGAACGTCGATGATGACGACAGCACCACCCTCCCGCCGCACCCTCCCGCCGCAGGCCCACGCCCGGCCCCGATGACTGTCGGCCCGGCCGACACCTTCAACGCGGTGACCGCGGTCGGCGCCCGCAGCGCGCGACGTCTCGTCCTCGCACCCACGTCGACCTCCGCCTCCCGATCACGGGTCGCCAGGCCCGCGTCCCGGGCCGCCTTCCGGCGATTCCCTCCCCGCCAGACGGACGCCGGACTCACCACTCCGCCGGCCGATCGCGCGGGCTCCGTCCTCCCCCTCCGACCCCTCACCTGAAGGACCCCCCATGTCACGAACCCCCCGGCAGGAGCGCACCCGGCGCTCACGCCTCCCTCGAGCGGGCGCTGCGCTGACGCTCGCCATCGCCTGCCTCGGCGGCGTCCTCGGACCGATCGGCGCCGCCGGCGCCGCAGAGACCGTCCCCGCTCCCGCGCTGCAGTACTCGTTCGACGGCATCGGCGCGACGCTCGCCAATGGAGCCGTCGTCGCCGACTCCGCTCCGGGCAACCACCCCGGCACCCTGATCAACTCCGGCGCGACCAGCGTCGCGGGTCCCTCCGGCGCCTCCACCGACCGCGCTCTCTCGCTCCCGGGCGGATCGAGCACGTCGGCCGCGCCGCACGTCCGGATCGCCCCGGGCCTGATCCCCGCCGGCACGCAGGACGTCACGATGTCCGCCTGGCTGCGCTGGAGCGGTGCTCCGGACTGCACCTGGCCCTTCACGCTCGGCTCCAGCGTCGACTCCCACGTCCTCTCCACCACGAAGTGCGGACCGGCCGGCTTCGGCGCGATCAAGAGCGGCTCCGAGGTGCGGGCCGCAGGCAACACTCCGGTCGCCGCGAACCGCTGGGTGCACATGGCGGTCGTCGTCAAGGGCGGCCAGTCGGTCTCGACCTACTTCGACGGAGCTCTCGTCGGCCAGGGCAGCACGACCTTCACCGCCGCGTCCGCGATCGGCACGTCCACGTTCTCCGGCTTCCTCGGCAAATCGTTCTACGGCGCGGACGCCTACTGGGCCGGTGCCATCGACGACATGCAGGTCTGGACCTCCGCGCTCACCGCCGGCCAGGTGCAGCAGAGCGCCGCATCCGTGCACTCGGTGCTCGCGAACCAGGACGCCGCCGTCTCGCTCGGCGACACATCGAACGTGACCTCGAACCTCGCCCTCCCCACGACCGGCGCCAACGGCTCCACGATCACCTGGACGTCGAGCGCCCCCGGCGTCGTCAGCACCAGCGGCGTCGTCACCCGGCCCGCCGCGGGCAGCCCGGACGCCACCGTCACGCTGACTCCGACCGCCGTCCACGGCGGCATCACCGTCGTCGGCCGTGCCACCACCGTGTTCGTCCCGGCGTACGCCGCCGGTGACAGCGCCGAGGCCGAGCTCGCCCGGGCCGTAGCCGACGGCATCAGCAACGATCCCGCTCTCGCCGGACCGGTGCGCGGCAGCCTGAACCTGCCCTCGAGCGGAGCCGACGTCGCCGCCACCGCAGCGCGCGCGAACAGCTCCAGCGCCGTGGTCAGCTGGACCTCGTCGAACGAGGCCGTCATCACCTCCGCCGACAAGGGCACCGCGCCGAACGTCGTCGCGAAGGGCTCGCTCACGCGTCCGTCCGCCGACACCACCGTCACCCTCACCGCGACGGTCACGGTGCCCGGCACCACGCCCCTCGTGCGGACGCTCACGCGCACCGTTCCGGCCGCGGCTCCCGTGGCCGCGAGCGACCTCGACGCGTACCTGTTCGCGTACTTCACCGGCGACAGCATCGAAGGCGAGAAGATCCGCTTCGCGACCTCCGACGGCAACGACTCGCTCACGTGGAAGACCCTGAACGACGCCCAGCCGATCCTCACCTCCACCATGGGCACGAAGGGGCTGCGCGACCCGTTCGTCTTCCGCTCGAAGGAGGGCGACCGCTTCTTCCTGATGGCCACCGACCTCTCCGTCGGCACCACCGGCTTCGGCGGATCGACCAACCGCGGCAGCCGCTACCTCGAGATCTGGGAGTCCACGGACCTCGTCAACTGGGGCCAGCAGCGCCACGTCGAGGTCAACCTGCCCAACGCGGGCATGACCTGGGCACCGGAGGCCACCTACGACCCCACCATCGACGCCTACGTCGTCTACTGGACCTCGGCCCTCTTCACCGACAGCACGCGCAACGTCGAGGACGGCAACGGACCGCAGATCCTCACGTCCACCACCCGCGACTTCCGCGACTTCACCACCCCCGAGGTCTGGTTCAAGGCCGCTGACGTCCCCTCGCTCAACAAGAGCAACGGACTGATCGACGCCACGATGCTCAAGGACGGCGACACCTACTACCGCTTCACGAAGGCGACCCAGACCAGCGGCTGCCCCTCGCCCGACATCATCGGACAGAAGTCGACGAACCTCCGCGCCACCACCGCCTCCGGTGCGTGGAGCCTCATCGACACCTGCATCGGCCGCACCGCCGGAACGCCGGAGGTCGAGGGTCCCGAGATCTTCAAGACCAACGAGGGCGACCGGGCGGGGTACAAGTACTTCCTCTGGACCGACAACTACGGCGGACGCGGCTACATCCCGCTCGGCACGAACTCGCTCGAGGGCGACATCCAGTGGACGATCCCCAGCAGCTTCTCGCTGCCGACGTCGCCCCGCCACGGATCCGTCGTCTCCATCACTGCGAAGGAGCGCGACGGGCTCGCCGCGAAGTGGAACCCGTCGCTCCTGGTGACCTCGATCGACGCCGTGGCGCGGACCGTTCAGGCCGGATCGACCACCGTCGACCTGCCCGCCACGGTGGGCGCGACGTTCAAGGACGGCCACCGTGAGACGGTCGCCGTGACGTGGGCGACCGCCGATCTCAGCTCGCTGAAGAAGGCGGGCGACACCGTGCAGGTGCGCGGACAGCTCGCCAACTCGGCAGCGACGCCGGCCATCGCCACCATCACCGCCACGGCTCCTCCCGGACCGTCGCTGACGGCCTCGGCCGCGAGCCGCTGCGTCGCCGGCAAGGTGACGGTCACCGCGACCGGCACCAACACGAGCGGCTCCACGGTCGAGATGACCGTCGGCTCGCAGTGGGGGAGCAGGACCTTCGCCGGGGTCGCTCCCGGCAAGTCCGTGTCCGCCGCCTTCACCACCCGGGCGACCTCGGTCACCGCGGGCGAGGTGAGCGTCGCCTCGAAGGACGCGAACGGCACCAGGACGGCCACCGCGCCGTACTCGGCGCTCACCTGCCGCTAGGCCGGTGACAGGGGAGGGGCGGCGTCCAGCCGCCCCTCCCCTGACCTCCTCTGTTCCGGGGCCTCCGGCCACCGGAGCAGGGGAGCATGGACCCTGGGTCCGTGCTCCCCGCATCCACCTCTCCCACGGAAGTAGACGAACAATGCGGTTCCGACGCACGACGGCCCTCCTGGTCGCCGCGAGCCTGACAGCGGGAGGGGCTGCGCTCGGCGCGGCACCCGCACAGGCCGCGGTGCCCAGCCCGGTCCTCTCCTACGACTTCTCCTCGTCCGCCGCCGTCGGCTCCGCCGTGGGCGCGGGCACGACCCTGACCGACTCCGCTGCCGGCCGCTCCGCCACCGTGCGCGGGACCGGAGCGACGACCGTCGCCGGTCCGCGCGGCGGCACCGACCGCGCACTCCGCCTCCCCGGCGGCGCCGCAGGCAGCTCCGCCGCCTACGCCGAGATCGCGCCGGGACTGACCACGGCGGCCACCACCGACGTGACCATGTCGGCCTGGCTGCGCTGGGAGGGGAACCAGAACTGCAGCTGGGCGTACGCGCTCGGGCAGTCGACCGAGCGGTACCTCTTCACCACGCCCCAGTGCGGAAGCAGCCTGATCGGTGCCGTGAAGAACGGCTCGGAGCAGCGCGCGGCCGACTCCGGTCCCGCCGCCACCGGCCGCTGGAGCCACGTCGCCGTGGTCCTGCGCAGCGGCGTCAGCGTCTCGACCTACGTCGACGGCCGGCTCGCCCAGACCACCCCGACCTCCGCGACCGGAGCGGCGACTGTCGGCACCTCCGCCTTCTCCGGCCTCCTCGGCAAGTCGTTCTACGGCCCCGACCCTCTCTTCGCCGGGGCGATGGACGACGTGCACGTCTACTCCTCCGCACTGACCCAGGACCAGGTGCGCGAGGACGCGGCTCCGGCCGCTGCCGCGATCGCTGCATCGGACGCCGCCGCGGCGACCATCGCCGTGACCGGACCCGTCACCAGCGACCTCTCCCTCCCGACCCGCGGCGCGGGCGGCTCCGTCCTCACCTGGGCGAGCAGCGACCCCGCGGTGATCGGCACCGACGGCTCCGTGCGCCGCCCGGCACCCGGCTCGGCGAACGCCACCGTGACCCTGACCCCGACCGCGACGTTCGCCGGATCCGCCGCCACCGGCACCGCGCGAACCGTCACCGTCGCCGCCGACACCGAGGCCGACGCCACGGCGCGCCTGCGCACCGCCCTCGTCGTCCCGCCGACCGTCGCCTCCGGAACCGCTCTTCCCACGGTCGCCGGCTACACCGTGTCGTGGAGCGCGGACGGTGCCGGCCTGTCCGGCAGCCGCCTCGTGAACGACTCGGCGACCGACCGGGCACTCGCGCTCACCGCCTCCGTGAAGGTCGGCGCCACCACGCTGACGAAGACCTTCCGCACCACCGTCCTCAGCGCCTCCACGGCGAAGACCGTGGTGTCATACACCCGGACGCCGACCGGCGAGGACAAGGCGAACCAGGACACGATCGCCCGCGGCCTCCACCTGGCACTCGGCTCGTCCGTCGCCGACGCAGCACCGCTCTCGGGCAACTCGGGAGTCCTCTTCGCCGACGGGGTCTTCCTCGGAACCGACAAGGCCGACAACCGCGGCCTCGCGAACCCCTCGCTGTTCACCTTCGCCGACGGCACCGTCGGCGTGATCGCCACGCGCGTCCTGCAGTCGGGCGCGTCCGACGGCACCGGGGCCTCGAGCGCTCTGATCTTCAAGGCCACGGACGCCACCGCGTCCGACTTCACCGAGCTCGGCCTCATCGACCTCGGCACCACCGGCGGCGTCGTCGCGCCGAAGGCCGTCTTCGACACGGACCAGAACCGCTACCTCGTCTCCTGGACCGATTCCTCCGGGGCGGCGAAGTACACGACCGTCACTGACCTCGCCCGCACCGAGCTCCGCGCGCAGGCGTTCTGGCCGAAGGACGGCGGCCGTCGCAGCGTCGTCGTGACCGACGGGAACCGCGGTGCGGTCCTCGGAGGAAGCCCCGCCACCGTCGCCGCTCCCGACCTCTCCGGAGTCCCGGGCCGCGTCGCCGACGCTCTGCCGGGCGGCGCGCTGACGGTCTCCGGCTCCGTCGCCGACTCGCTCGTGAAGAAGTTCGGCCGCACGGTCAACACCGGATCCTCGGTCGCACCGCAGACGATCGATCAGGGCGACACCTCCGCCCTGTCCGGAGTGAAGGCGCAGCTCTCCTACAACGACGGCTCGACCGGCAGCCTCGGCATCGACTGGAACCAGCAGCAGCTCGCCGACCTCGCCGCGAAGGGCCCGGGAACGTACGACCTCTCCGGGACCGTCCGCCAGCGGCAGTACAACGAGCCGTTCGCCTACAACCGCGCGGATCCGACGATCTACCGCTACGAGCGAAACGGGAAGACGCAGTACCTCTTCACCGCCACGGACGACACGAACAACAACAACGTCGCCTCGCAGCACCTGCCGATCCGGGTCGCCGACAGCATCGACCAGCTCAGCGACGACAACGGCGGACGGGCCCGTGAGGTGGACCTCCTCAACCGCACCACGCGGATGGACCGCACCGCCGAGGGCAAGGTGATCGCGGGCTGCTACTGGGCCCCCGAGATCCACGAGATCGGCGGCAAGCTCTCCATCCTGTTCGCCCCGTGCTTCAACCCGGACAACGACCAGTCGAACCAGAACGGTCAGTGGTTCACGGTGCAGGCGCACATCATGCAGCTGCGCGACGGCGGAGACCCCGCGAACCCCTCCGACTGGAGCGCGCCGCGCGCCGTCGTGAAGAGCGACGGGAGCGCCCTCGGACGCCCCGGCACGGGACGCAACATCAGCCTCGACATGACCTACTTCGAGTCCGGTGGAACTGCGTACTACGCCTGGTCCCAGCGCTACGTCGACAACGGAGTGAGCGACCCGGCGACCTGGATCGCCAAGGTCGATCCCGCGAACCCCACCCGCGTCATCGGCGAGCCGACCCCGATCATCGTGCCCTCGCTGACGTTCGAGGACCACCTGTCCGAGGGAGCGTTCGCGATCCAGCGCGACGGGAGGATCACGCTCGTCTACTCCAGCAGCGGCGTCAGCCCGAAGTACATCGTGGGCGGCGCCTGGGCGAAGGAGGGCAGTGACCTGACCGACATCGCGAGCTGGACCAAGTACGACGCCCCGCTCCTGCAGAGCGTTCCCATGCCCGACGGCGTCCTCGACTACCGCACCTACGAGCAGGGTCCCGGCCACGGAGCCGTCACCCAGGACGAGGACGGCAACGACGTGTACGTCTACCACACCTGGGGCAACGGAGTCGGGGGTGACGGCCGCGACACCCGTCTCGCCCGCATCCACTACGCCGCCGACGGCCGGCCGGTCTTCGATCTGACGCCGACGGAGGAGGTCGCACCCGCGAACCGGACTGTGACCGCGAAGGTCACCGTCACGTCGCCGCTGACCGTGACCGCCACGGCGTCGACCCGCTGCGTCAGCGGGAAGGTCGTCCTGACCACTGTGGTCAAGAACGACAGCCGCTCGATCATGGACATCACGACCGTCACCGCCTTCGGCTCGAAGACCGTGACCGGAGTCGCTCCGGGATCGTCCGCGTCGAGCGCCGTCACCACCCGAGCGGTCTCGATCCCCGCGGGGTCGGTGGCCGCGACAGGAAAGGCCGTCGTCGACGGGAAGACCATCAGCACGCAGACGAGCGTCGACTACTCGGCACGCAGCTGCCGTTGAGAAGGCGGGGGAGCGGGCGCCACGATCGCCCGCTCCTCCGCTGTCCCGCCCCGACCGGCACTGCGCCCGACCTGCAGCGCCGCCACCTCTGGAGGACGACCGACGAGATGCACCACAGAGTGAGAACCAGGACCGTCCCGACCACCGGGCTCGTGCTGACGAAGGTCGTGCAGTCGCACCCCCTCACCGAGGAGAAGGACGACGGAGCGGCCGGGAGCGCAGCTGCCGTCGGAGGACACGACCTCCTGCTGATCAACGGCAACGCCCTCCCTCTCTCCTGAGCCCCCCTGCGCCGTACGGACGGGTCCTCGACCCTGATCGCCCGACGATCCCGCCGCGGCGGCATCACCACCGGCTGCGGACCGGGGCGGCGATCGGGCCGTATCCTGCTGTCCGGACCGATCGCTGATGTGCGAACCTCTCCTGAGCGGACTCCCGGATGCGGGCCGACCGTGACCGGTCCGGCCCGTTCCTCTCGTTGCAGCAGGAGACCGCCGTTCCCCAGGAGACACCCGTGATGCGCCTCGATCGATTCCTCGTGTCCCTGGCACGCTCTGCGCGGTGCACGAACCGCTGCGGAGCCTGCGGGCTCGACTGCAGCATCGACGTCTTCATCCTGATCGCGCTCGCGACCGGAGAGAACCGCGACGAGACCCGCCTGCGAGCAGTCCTCGACCTCCGCTCCGGCGACCGTGTCGAGGTCCTCGAGGTGCGCAAGCGGCTCCTCCGGCTCTCCCGCCGGGGCCTGGTGCTCCTGGAGAGAGGCAGGAGGACCGCACTGCAGCGCATCGAGCGCTTCTCGATCACGCGCGACGGCCGGGCCTTCCTGGCGTCCCACGCGAGAGCGCTGGACCTCCTCGCCGAGGAGATCCACGTCGCGCTGCTGTCCCGCTGACGAGCGGAGTGCCTGTGCGGGCGCACGCGGGACGTCTCCTGGTCGGCCGTCGTCGGACCGGTCGTGTCGGTGACGCTCCAGGTGGAGCGACTTCGACACGTGCGTCGCCTCCGACCGCGTCCCGAGCGCTCCGGGGCAGCACGAGGCATCGCCGACCGTCATGGGCGCCGCGCTCGCGACCGTGCTGCCGCGGCGCGAGGCGGTGGCGGCGCTCCTCGAGGACGCCGTCCCTGCTGCATCCTCAGCAGTGCGAGGCCGGCCTGGGGCTCGCCTCGACCCAGGAGCCGGGTCCGGGGACAGGCCTGTCCTGATCCTCGACCGCAGAAGGAAGAGTCTCGGTCCCGGTCGAGCTCCTCCGACCGGGATCCGCCTCACGCCGGAACGCGCCCTTCGTGCATCACCCCGTGCTGGAGAGCTGGATGATCTCGGAGATCACCGCGGCTCGAGTGTCGTCCGGTATCCGATCGCCTCCGAGGGAGTGGTGTGACCACAGGCCGTCAGCCGCAAGGCAGGCGATGAACTGGCGGAGAGTGATCGGATCGGTCGCGGTCTCCTCTGCGGAGGGCGTCCACCTTCGGCGCACCTCCGCTACCGGCGCTCGGAGAGCGGTGTCGCTGCCCGTGGCCTGGAGGAGTCCGATCTGCATGTGCGTCGACGGCGTCAGGGCGACGGTGACGTAGGCACTCGCGCGCTCGGTCAAGGTGGCCTCGTTCGCGGTCTTCCCCGCGACGTCGATCAGCTGGGCTTCCCAGCCGGCCGCGACGTGCTCCTGGAGAGCATGGGCGAGATCGGCTCGATCGCGGAAGTGGTACATCATTCCACCGCGTGTCAGCCCAGCCTCTTCGGCAGTCGCTTCGAGCGTGACGCGAACAGAACCTTCCCTCGCCGCGACACGGACCGCTGCGTCGAGGATCCGAGTCCGGTTGTTGGGTCGCGTCGCGCGAGGAGACGTCCGAGGAGAGGGCAGGACCCCCTCACCGCTGGGCGGGTTCGGTTCCATGTCGTGATCGATTCCGCCGCTCCCTCGGTCCGAGTGAGCGGCTAGGGATGGCGGGTGCTGAGGCGCCCGGAGGGTGTCGACGCGTCACCGCACGAGCGGGTGCGACAGCGTCGGCCGCCAGTTTGCCATCCTCTCCTGCCGACGTCGGAAGGTGAGGCCCGACCCCCTCGGTGTCGAACTGTCCTGACGACGGCGCTGGTGCCTCTTCGTCAACCTGGTCTTCGTCGCCTTCGGCCTCGTCGGCGGGGCTCTCGTGCTCCGCGAGAGCAAGGCGGAAGGAGACAACCGCTACGACGTCTGGGGAACCGTCACGGTGACCCTGGGACTGGGCGCGATCGTCTACGGGTTCACGCGGGCTGAGCACGGATGGGGCGCGATCGACACCGTCGCCTTCCTCGCACTCGGCATCGTCCTGCTGACCGTCTTCGTGCTCATCGAACGCAAGGTCGACCAGCCGTTGCTGCCCCTGCGCGTCATCCTGCGTCGTGTGCGAGGCGGCGCGATCCTGATCCAGGCCGCCAATGGCGCCGTGATGATCGGGGCCATCCTCTATCTCGCGTTCTACTTCCAGATCGTGCTCGGAATGGGACCGCTGATGGCAGGACTCGCGAACCTCGCCATGACCGTCGCGATCATGGCGTTCTCGCCCGTCACCACGAAGATCCTCAACACGTTCGGCCCCCGACCCCTGATGATCGTCGGGCCGCTCGTCTCGGCAGCAGGGCTCTTCCTGCTCCTCGGCATCACCCCGGACGGGAACTACTTCCTCCATGTCCTGCCCGCCCTGGTCGTGCTCGGAATCGGACTCTCCATGCTCTTCGTGCCCGTCCAGAACCTCGCCCTTCTCGGGGTCGAGAACGAGGACGCCGGAGTGGCCTCCGCCGTCGTCAACTCCGTCTTCCACATCGGCGGGTCCATCGGTCTCGCGGTGTTCACCGTGTTCTACGCGAGCACCGCGGACTCCGCCATCGCGTCCGGAACGGCCGAGCTCACCGCATTCACCGACGGCTACAAGGCCGTGTTCCTGGCCGCAGCAGTGACCATGGTCGCCGCCTCCGTCATCGGATTCCTCCTCATCCGAGGGAAGAAGGAAGACCTGAACCCCGCCTGGGACGAGGCGGAGGCCGCCCTCGTCCACTGAGACGATGCCGAAGGGGCGGGCCGGTTCGTGCAGCAGCGGCAGACCGGCTCGCCTCTTCCCGTCCGACTCACGACACCCCGTACGTCGCCGACCGACGACCTCCCCTCGATGGGGAGTCGTTCGTGGATCGCAACGGTCCGGTCGTCCGACGCGGCCGCGTCATCCGGTGGGTCCTCTCCCGCGATGCCGGCTGCACCGCCGAGATCATCGAGGGTCGCGACCCGGTCGCCCGGCACATCACCGCAGACCGAAACGACGACGCCCGGCCGCCCTCAGGTGAGAGGCGGCCGGGCGTCGTCGGTCGGAGGACCCGGTCAGGTCAGCCGCAGCGGAGCGCCGGGTAGGCGGCGCTCACGGGAGCGGAGGCGCTGCCGACGGTGGCGACCCCCTGGACGGTGCCGGCGGCGACCGAGGCGGCCCGCGTTGTCACGGCCAGCGAGGCGGTCCGGCCCGCATCGATCTGCTGCGTCTTCGCGCCCCACAGGGTGTTCCAGCGGAGGTCGGCGGTCGACGCGGCCTTGTTGACAGTGGTCAGCGTGACCACCACCTTGCCCGCGACGCAGCGAGCCGCTGCAGTGGCGGTGACGGGCACAGCCGGCGCCTTCACGGTGATCGTCGCCGTGACGGTGCGGTTGGCCGAGGCCACCTCCTGCTCCTTCGAGAGTGAGAGGTCGAGCCGGCCGCTCGCGCGGATGTTCACGCCCTTGAACCAGGTGTTGCGGTCCGAATCGAACAGGCCGCCCGCGTTCTGCGGATCGGTCGCCGTGTGCGGGTCCGGGTAGGGGCGGGCGTGGTAGGCGAGGAGCAGGTTGCCCGACTCGTCCTCGACGAACGAGTTGTGCCCGGTGCCGGCCTGCTGGCGCGAGAAGTACTGCGTCTCGTCCGCGCCGAGGCGGCCCAAGTAGGTGTCCTCGGTGTCCAGCACGGGGAACGCGGTCTGCGTCCACGTCGCGGGGTTGAGGAGGTCGGCACTCGCGTCGGCCGTGAGCAGGCCGAGCGAGTAGTACTTGTCGACCGTTCCGCCCGAGTAGGTGAGGTACATGCGTCCTCCCTTGGACACGATGAACGGCGCCTCGACGACGCCCTGGTCGTTGCCCTCGGTGGTGTCGGACGGGGTCGGCGAGCGCTTGCCCGACTCCCACGGCTGGCTCTCGCCGTAGATGCGGGTGACCGCACCGGTCACCAGCGGGACGGTGCCCTTGGGCCCCATCGTCGCCTTGGCGAGGGAGAGCGTGTTGCCGTTGGGCAGGACCCAGTAGCCCTGGGTGGCGCCGTTCTCCTGGCGGTCGATGTAGCTGACGTCGAAGGCCGCGCCCTCGAGGACGACCGGCTCGCCCCACTTCGTCTGGTCGAGGAATCCGCCCTCGGCGATCGAGGCGTCGGTCCCGGTGTAGGGGATCAGGACGGTGTTGTCGCACCAGCCGCCCACAGGCGCGTAGCCCTTGTTCATGCCGGCGACGATCCACCAGGTGCCGTTGATCTTGTGGAACTCCTGCGCCCAGATGTATCCGCCCCAGCCGTAGAAGGTGTTCGGGTACTGGCTCTGGCGACCGGGCGTGCCGGCGTCGGGGTCGATCACGATCTGCTCGGGAGCGGAGTCGAGACCGGCGATGGTCTTCGAGCGCTTGAGGCCGATCTTGCGGTAGCTGGAGCTCTCCTCGATCGGGCCGAGCGAGTCCTGACCGTAGTGCGAGCCCGTGAGGTAGTAGTAGCCGTCGTCCTCGTTGAAGAAGACGTGCGGATCCGCGCGGGCCTCGTTGACCATCGCCTCGGGGTCCTGCTGGACGGAGCCGGTGACCCGGTAGGTCCCGGGACGCGAGGTGTCGACGGCGGTGGTCAGATCGTCCTGCCAGTCGACGTTGAGCGACTTGGTCGAGCCGTCGTTGTACTCCATCACGGCCTGCCCCGGGAGCGCTGCGGCGATCGCAGCGGATCCGGCGCCGGAGTCGACGGAGCCGCTGAGCGACTTCACACCGGTGTTCTTCAGGTCGACGTACTCGCGGTAGAACGTGCTGAACTCGGTCGAGGTCAGCGCCGTCTCGCCGGCCTGGCCCTGGGTGAACCCGGCGGGGAGACCCGAGCCCTGGACACCGGGGACGCGGGCGTCGGCGCGGGTGGTCGCTCCGGGAGCGGTGCCGGAGGCGAGGTCCGTGAACAGCGTCACGCGGCCCTCGGTGGTGAGCAGATCGGTCCAGAACAGCTTGTAGACGCCGAGGGCGGAGTCGAAGACGATCCGCGGGTCGGTCACGACCGAGCCCGGCGCGACCCGGAGGACGCGCTGGTCGCGGAACGTGCGGCCGTCGGCGGAGCTCCAGAGGTAGACGGAGTCCGTGGCGTTGTTCTGCGACGAGACCGCGCCGAGCGAGCCGTCCTTCGAGCGGAACAGCAGCGGCGAGCCCATCTGGGCGTTCGGGCGCTGCGCCTGATCGCCGTCCTTGAGGACGGAGAGGATCGACTGCGAGCGGTTCAGCGGCTCCCAGGTGGTCGCGCCGGCGGGCAGTGCGGCCGTGAAGAGCGAGTCCGCGCGGCGGTCGTCGTTGTACGCCAGCGGGTCGTCCTTCACTCCGTTCGTCGTGGTGACGGTCTTGACGGAGGTGGCGATGCGCCCGCCGGGCACGGCGAGGGTGCTGTCCCACGCGTAGGTCTGCCCGGCGACGGCTGCCTGGAGGCGGACGGCGACGGGAGCGGTGAGGCCCGAGAGGTTCACGGCGCCGGTGGAGGAGACGCGCGCGGCGCCGGCGCCGGAGGCGGTCCACGTCACGGTGTTCCCGAGGACCTGCGCGGGCAGGTCGCCGAGCACGGTCGTGGGGACGTCGAGGGCGGCGCGCAGGTCGGTCGCCACGGTGCTGCTCGTCGCGCCCAGCTCGGCCCCGGTCAGGGCGCGGTCGTAGACGCGCAGATTGTCGAGGAGTCCGGTGAAGTACTCCCCGCCGCCCCAGTTGGCCTTGCCGATCTGCAGGACTCCGCCGGTCGATCCGAGGACCGTCGCGAGCGAGGGGCCGGCCGTCGTGACGGCGACGGGCTTCGCGTCGACGTAGAGGCGGGCGGTGCCGGCGCTCAGCACGAGATCGACGTGCTTCCACTCCGTGCTGCTCGGGCCGGTGAGGTTGCCCGAGGAGTCGCGGGCGCCGCTGTTGGCGTACCGCTCGACGGTGATGCCGTTCGTCCTGTCGAGGACGCCGACGTACTTCTCCTGGGCGTAGTCCTGGGTCGCGGCCGAGCGAGCGGCGAAGACCGACCAGCCGACGTTGTCCGCGGCGGCGGGCTTGGAGTCGTACGACAGAGTGACGGAGTCGCGACCCTTCAGCAGCGGCTGCCCGTCGGTCGCGGTGAGGTCGAGCCAGAACGAGGACGACAGCGAGACGGCGCTGCCCTGCCCGGTGCGGCCGGCGACGAGGGTCGGCGTGCCCTTCACGGCGGCGCGGGTCGACCTGTCGGTGAAGGCGCCTCCGCTCGGGGCGGTGTCGAAGGTGAAGTCCGCGAGCAGGCTCTGCGCGGGAGTGGTCGCCGCTGTCGCGGCGACGGCGACCGGCACGGCGGCGCCGGCGGCGAGGGCGATCGTCGCGGATGCGGCGAGGGTGGCGGCGAGCAGGCGCGAGGGCCTGCCTCCGCCCGGGGGTCGTGACGTCATCGTCGACGTGTCCTCTCGGGTTCTGCAGCGAACCGGTGGGCGGACGGGGGATCCCGCCTGCGGTGTGGTCTTCGCACGGTACCGGCGATTGTTCACGGTAACAAGGGAGCACGACCATCGGTTGCGAAACTCCCACACCCGTCGGACATCCGGGCGAGCAGAACGCCGAAGCGGGAGGGCCGGCAGCCTCTGCGCCGGCCCCGCCCGGTCAGTGCCCGCGCGCGATCCACTCCTCGCGGTGCGGCGCCTCCGCCCCGATCGTCGTCGAGTCGCCGTGGCCGGTCCGGACGACGGTCTCGGCGGGCAGCGTCAGCAGGCGCTCCGTGATCGAGTCGATGATCGTCGGGAAGTCGCTGTAGGAGCGGCCGGTGGCCCCCGGCCCGCCCTGGAAGAGCGTGTCGCCGGTGAACACCGTGCCGAGCGCCTCGGCGACGAAGCAGACGGCGCCGGGGGTGTGGCCCGGGGTGTGCCGCACCTCGAGCTCGACGCCGGCGACGGGCACGATCCGCCCGTCGACCAGGGCGCCGCTCGGGGCCGTACCGGGGTGCACGGCGTCCCACAGCATCCGGTCGGCCTCGTGGAGCAGCACCGGGGCGCCGGTCGCAGCGCGGACTCCCTCGACCGCGTCGAGGTGGTCGTCGTGCCCGTGGGTCAGCAGCACGGCGAGGAGTCGGCGCTCGCCGACGGCCGCGAGGATCGCGTCCGCGTCGTGGGCGGCGTCGATGACGACGCACTCGGAGTCGTCGCCGACGATCCAGACGTTGTTGTCGACGTCCCAGGTGCCGCCGTCGAGGCTGAAGGTGCCGCTCGTGACGAGCTGCTCGATCCGCGCGCCCATCAGAGCACCACCACCGAGCGGAGCACGTCGCCGCCGGCCATCGTGGCGAAGGCCTCCTCGATGTCCTCGATCCCGATCCGCTCGCTCACGAACTCGTCCAGGGGCAGTCGGCCCTGGAGGTAGAGGCCGGTCAGCATCGGGAAGTCCCTCTCCGGCAGGCAGTCGCCGTACCAGCTCGACTTCAGCGAGCCGCCGCGGCCGAAGACGTCGAGCAGGGGGATCTCGAGCGTCATCTCGGGAGTCGGCACCCCGACCAGCACCACGGTCCCGGCGAGGTCGCGGGCGTAGAACGCCTGGCGCCAGGTCTCGGGGCGGCCAACGGCGTCGATGACGACGTCCGCTCCGAAGCCGTTCGTCAGAGCCTGCACCGCCGCGACGACGCCCGCCTCGTCGAGGCCGCTGGAGTCGATGACGTGCGTGGCGCCGAGCTTCTCGGCCGCGACCAGCTTCTTGGGGTCCCGGTCGATCGCGATGACCGTGCCGGCGCCCGCGAGAGCGGCGCCGACCACGGCGGCCGTGCCGACTCCTCCGCAGCCGATGACCGCGACGGAGTCGCCGCGCGTCACGTTCCCGGTGTTCATCGCCGCGCCGAGGCCGGCCATGATCCCGCAGCCGAGCAGGCCCACCGCGGCGGGGTCCGCCTCCGGATCGACCTTCGTGCACTGCTTCGCGTGCACGAGGGTCTTCTCGGCGAAGGCGCCGATCCCGAGGGCGGGGCTGAGCTCGGTGCCGTCCTCCAGGGTCATCCGCTGCGTCGCGTTGAAGGTGTCGAAGCAGTACCAGGGCTCGGCCCGGGTGCAGGCCCGGCACTCGCCGCAGACCGCGCGCCAGTTGAGGACCACGAAGTCGCCGACCGCGACATGGGTGACTCCCTCTCCGATCGCGCTGACCCGTCCGGCCGCCTCGTGACCGAGGAGGAAGGGGAAGTCGTCGCTGATCCCGCCCTCGCGGTAGTGGAAGTCGGTGTGGCAGACACCGCAGGTCTCGATGTCGACCACGGCCTCGCCCGGGCCCGGGTCGGGGACGACGATGTCGACGAGCTCCACGGGAGCGCCCTTCGACCGGGCGATGACGCCGCGCACAGTGGTGGGCATGGGGGCTCCTTCGACGGGGGCGTGCAGGTCCGATCCACAGTAACGACCGCGGGAGGCGGGTGCGCCGGGTGGACGCGGGCGCTCCCGCCCACTCCGGGGCCGGGCCGCCCGCCTCGCGGACCGCGACCCTGACAGTCGGTAGGGTGCGGGCCATGCGCACTCTGTACCCCGAGATCGAGCCCCACGACTCCGGCATGCTCGACGTCGGCGACGGCCACTCGCTCTACTGGGAGGTCTCGGGCAACCCCGAGGGCAAGCCCGTCGTGTTCCTGCACGGCGGCCCCGGAGCCGGCACCTCGCCCGCCCACCGCCGGCTGTTCGACCCCGAGAAGTACCGCATCGTGCTGTTCGACCAGCGGATGTGCGGCCGCTCCACCCCGCACGCCGGCGAGCCGGAGGCCGACCTCTCGACCAACACCACCTGGTACCTGGTCGCCGACATCGAGCGCCTCCGCGAGCACCTCGGCGTCGAGCGCTGGCTCGTGCTCGGCGGCTCCTGGGGCTCGACCCTCGCCCTCGCCTACGCCGAGACCCACCCCGAGCGGGTCAGCGAGATCGTCCTCCGCGGGATCTTCACCCTCCGGCGCGCCGAGCTCGAGTGGTTCTACGAGGGCGGCGCCGCCGCGGTCTACCCGGACCTCTGGGAGGGCTACACCTCCGTCGTCCCGGCCGGCGAGCGGGGCAGCCTCATCGAGGCGTACTACCGCCTGCTCCACGACGCGGACCCCGCCGTGCACGGCCCCGCCGGTGTCGCCTGGACCACCTGGGAGGCGTCGACCATCACCCTCCTGCAGAAGCCGGAGCTGATCGCGGACTGGTCCGATCCCGTCTTCGCGCTCGCCTTCGCCCGCATCGAGAACCACTTCTTCGTGCACAGGGGCTGGTTGGAGGAGGGGCAGCTGATCCGCGACGCCGGCGTCCTCCGCGACATCCCGGCCGTCATCGTGCAGGGCCGCTACGACATGTGCACCCCGGCCTTCACGGCCTGGGACCTGCACCGGGCCTGGCCCGAGGCCGACTTCCGGATGATCGCCGACGCGGGCCACGCCTTCGACGAGCCGGGGATCCTCGACGCGCTGATCGAGGCGACGGACCGCTTCGCGTCCTGACGGGCGGGGCGGTCCGCGCCTCGCGGCCGGGATGCCCGGGCGCCCGTGCCTGAGCGTCCCGCGCCCGGTGCCGTCGTGTCCCGGGAGCGGGTCTACCCTGATCAGATGCGCGCGGACGACGCCTCCGGGATGGAGGACTGGCCCACCGGCCGGCTGCTCTCCACCGCCTCCCGGATGGTCGAGCACGCCTGGCACGGCGCCCTCGCCGAGATCGGCCTCACCCACGCCGGCCTGATCGTGCTGCACCTCCTGCAGGCGGGTCCCGTCGCGCAGAAGGAGCTGGCCGCCGCGGCCCACGTCGAGGTGCAGACCATGTCGCGCACCATCGAGCGCCTCGAGCGCGAGGGCCACGTCTCGCGCACCACGGATCCGTCGGACCGCCGCCGGCAGCTCGTCGCGCTCACCGACGTGGGCAGCGAGGCCTGGCGCCGGGCGCACCGCCTCGAGGTCGACATGTTCCCGGGCTCGCTCGAGCACGGCCCCCTGCGCGAGGCGCTGCTCGAGATCATCCGCTCGGCCAGCGAGTCGCGCTGGGGCTGACCGCAAGCCCGAGCGGAGCCCGTCCGCGGAGCGCTAGCTTCGTCGGCATGACCTTCAACGACGACTCCCAGCTCAGCGGCGGCAAGGTCCGCCGTCGCGGCCGCACTACCGGCATCGCCGTCGGCGGGGGCGCGGTGGGCGTGGTCGTGCTCGCGCTGCTCTCGCAGCTGCTCGGCGTGAACCTCTCGGGCCTCGGCGAGGTGTTCGGCGGAGGCGGGTCCTCGCCGGAGGGCGTCACCTCCACCGCGGTGGCCTGCGACAGCGGCGCCGACGCGAACACGCAGGTCGACTGCCGCCTCGAGGGTGCGGCTGAGTCGCTCGACCGCTACTGGGGCGAGCAGACTCCGACCCTCGGAGTCGCCTACACGACCCCGACCGGCGTCGACCTGTTCGAGGACAGCACCACCACCGGCTGCGGGAGCGCGACCGCCGCGGTCGGCCCGTTCTACTGCCCGCCGGATCGGACGATCTACCTCGACACCGACTTCTTCGACGAGCTGCGCACCCGGTTCGACACCTCGGGCGGATCGCTCGCGCAGATGTACATCCTCGCCCACGAGTGGGGCCACCACATCCAGAACCTGACCGGCGCGATGGAGTCGGCGGACCGCTCCGGCACCGGCCCCGAGTCGGACTCGGTGCGCCTCGAGCTGCAGGCCGACTGCTTCGCCGGAGCCTGGGTGGGCGACGCCTCGACGGTGCCCGACGAGACCGGCACGCCCTACCTCAAGCCGGTGACGGCGCAGGAGTACCAGGACGCGCTCGGCGCCGCGGCCGCCGTCGGCGACGACCGCATCCAGGAGCAGGCCACCGGCACCGTCGATCCGGAGGGGTGGACGCACGGCTCGGCCGAGCAGCGCCAGCGCTGGTTCCAGGCCGGCTTCGAGGGCGACGCCATCGACTGCGACACCTTCGCCGCCGCGCAGCTCTGACCCGGCGCCGCTGAGCGCTCCTCGCCGCTCGATGAGGACCCGCGCGGGTCAGGACACGGAGTCGGCCGGCTCCTCCATGTACCACTCGGTGAACGAGCGCGCCCGCCCGTCAGGGGCGAAGCGGATGACCCAGAGGTTCAGGTAGGTGCGGTCGCCCGGATAGACGGTGCGCGCCTCCACCACGGCGGTCTCCTCCGTCAGCGCGACCAGGCCCCACGCGAACGTCGGGTCGGCGGGCTCCTCCTCCGCCAGCCACCACTCCACGATCGCGTCGCGCGGAGTGATCGCGTCGCGGTGCGGCGCCGTGAAGTACTCGGCGTCCTCGGTGAACAGTGCGGCCACATCGGCCGCGTCGTCCGTGGCCCAGGCCTTCTCGTAGCGGGCGATCCAGCTCTCGATGTCGATCATCCGCCCATCCTCGTCCTGCCCGACGCGCGCGGGAAGGAGAAGGAGGGAACAAAGCGGCGCCGCGCGCCGTTGAGCCCCGAGCGGGTCGAAAGCAGAGCCGAGCGATACGATCCCGCCGACGACGGCCCGCCCGCCGCCGCGGTCCGGGTGCGCGTCCGCCGCCGACACGAAGGACCGCCGTGCCCGACTCCGACAGACGCTCCCTGACCCGCTCGCCGGACCCGCGCCTCATCACCGCCGTCCTCGCCTTCGCGGGGATGAGCGCCTCCTTCATGCAGACGCTGGTCGTCCCGATCCAGTCCGAGCTGCCGACGCTGCTCGGCGCCGACCGCACCGAGACCGCGTGGGTGATCACCGCGACGCTGCTGAGCGCCTGCATCCTCACCCCGGTCTCCGGCCGCCTCGGCGACCTCTACGGCAAGCGGCGGATGGCCGTGGCCGCGCTGGTCGTGCTCGTGATCGGCTCGATCGTGTGCGCCTTCGCGGGGGACGTGTGGACGCTGGTCGTGGGCCGGGCCCTCCAGGGCGCGGTGATGGGCGTCATCCCGCTCGGCATCTCGATCCTCCGCGACACCCTCCACCGCGACCGGCTCCCCGGTGCGATCGCCCTGGTCAGCGCGACCCTCGGCATCGGCGGCGCGCTCGGCCTGCCGCTCAGCGCCCTCATCGCGCAGAACACCGACTGGCACGTCCTGTTCTGGATGTCCGCGGGCCTCGGCGTCCTCGACATCGTCCTCGTCCTCCTGGTCGTACCGGTGTCGACGCTGCGCTCGCCCGGCACCTTCGACGTGGTCGGCACGATCGGCCTCGCCCTCGGACTGAGCGGCGTGCTGATCGCCGTCTCGCGCGGCAACGACTCCGGCTGGACGAGCCCCGCGATCCTGGGCTCCGGCCTCGGCGGCATCGCCGTCCTGCTCCTCTGGGGCTGGTACGAGCTGCGGCAGGAGAGCCCGCTCGTCGACCTCCGGGTGGCGGCCCGCCCCGCCGTGCTCTTCACCAACCTCGCCTCGGTGGCGGTCGGCTTCGCGTTCTTCGGCGCCCAGATCACGCTGCCGCAGCGCCTCGAGCTGCCGACCGCGTCGGGCGTCGGCTTCGGCCTGAGCCTGATCGTGGCGAGCCTCGTGCTCGCGCCCTCGGGCCTGGCGATGATGGCGACGTCCCCGCTCGCCGCCCGCCTCTCGGCGCAGTCCGGGCCGCGGCTCGTGCTGATCGCCGGCTCCGGGCTGATCGCGGTCTCGTACCTGCTGATCCTCCCGTTCGGCGGCGAGGTGTGGCAGATCCTGGTGATCAACGCCCTCATCGGGGTCGGCCTGGGCCTCGCCTACGCCGCGATGCCGACGCTCATCATGCACGCCGTCCCCGCCTCCGAGACCGCCGCCGCGAACGGGCTGAACTCGCTGATGCGCACCCTCGGCACGACGCTCTCCTCCGCCGTGACCGCGGGCGTGCTCGCGCAGCTGACCGTGTCCGTCGGCGACGTGCAGCTGCCGAGCTCGCAGGGCTTCGAGACCACGTTCGTGATCGGCGCGATCGGAGCGCTGGTCGCCGTCGCCCTCGGCCTGCTCATCCCGCGGGCGCCCCGCCCTGAGGCGCGACCCGCTCTGCCCTGACCGGCCCGCGCGTCGTCGGCCGCGAGTGCTCCTCGCCGAGGAGACCTGGTCGCGGCCGGCGACGCGCGGCCCGCTACTCGTCCTCGAGAAGCATCCGCTCGATCTGCAGCTCGCGCAGCCGCGTCGAGGCCTGCAGGTTCTCGCGCGCGGCGAGCACCAGGCGGCACAGCAGCACCAGCAGCACGATCGCGAGCACCGCGACCGCCGTCACGACGACTCCGTACAGCGCGGTCAGGACTCCCCAGGTCTGGATCATCCCTCGACGCTACGGAGCCGCACCCGCCCACGCGTCCCCCGCCCGACGGAGTGCGCGGGGCGAGGCGAGCGGCCCGTGCAGGGGCAGCGGACGCGCAGAGCCCTGCCCGCAGGGGCTCAGCCCGCGAACGCCCCGCGGTACGCCCGCGCCGGGTGCGTCGCCGGCAGCTCGTCCGTCCCGAACAGCTTGCGGCGCAGCGTCCCCTCGGCGTACTCGGTCTGCGCGAGGCCCCGCTCCTGGAGCACCGGCATCACCCTGTCGACGAACTCCTCGTAGCTGCCGGGCAGGATCCAGTTGACGACGTTGATCCCGTCGATCCCCGCGTCGCGCCAGCCCGCCAGGTGGTCGGCGATCTGCTCGGGAGTGCCGACGACCCGTCCGCGCAGCTTCGCCGAGAGCCGGGCCAGGTCGCGGACGGTCGGCTCGCGGTCGGGGGAGGCGTCCCGGATCCACTGCAGGTGGCTCTGGCCGGCGTAGGTCTCGATCGCCGAGAGCGGCAGGTCGGGGTCGAGCTTCTCGCCCGTCGCCGGGTCGAAGCCGAGGTTCGAGTGCACGAGGAAGGCGTCGGAGGAGAGGTACTCGTCGATCTCGCGCTCAGCGCGGCGCGCCTCCTCCTCCGTGTCGCCGGTGATGAAGGAGAGCCCCAGGTAGAAGGAGGGCGCACCCGCTCCGCGACCGGCCGCCGCGGCGAGGGCCCGCGTGTCCTCGATCAGCTCGCGGGTCTTCTCCGGCGACCCCGAGAACACGAACTGCGCCTCCGCGTTCCGCGCGGCGAAGCGCCGGCCCGCGGGGGAGGAGCCGGCCTGGAAGAGCACGGGCGTGCGCTGGGGCGACGGAGCCGAGAGGTGCGGCCCCTGCACGCGGTAGCGCTTCCCGACGTGGTCGATGCGGTGGATGCGCGCCGGGTCGGCGAAGGAGCCGCTCTTGTCGCGCAGGAGCGCACCGTCGTCCCACGAGCCCTCCCACAGCTTGTAGACCACGTCGAGGTACTCCTGCGCCCAGGCGTAGCGCTCGTCGTGCTCCTCGAGCCGGTCGTAGCCGAAGTTGCGGGCCGCGCCGTCGAGGGCGCTCGTGACGATGTTCCAGGCGATCCGCCCCTTCGAGAGGTGGTCGAGGGTCGAGACCTTCCGGGCGAAGTCGAACGGATGCGACTGCAGCACCGAGCTCGTGAACGCGAAGCCGAGGTGCTCGGTGCTCACCGCCAGGGCCGAGAGCAGCACCGACGGGTCGTTGCTGGGCAGCTGCAGCCCCTCGCGGGCGTTGACGTCCCAGTCGCCGTCCGCCGGACCGTAGAGCCCCGCCACGTCGGCGAAGAACATCGCGTCGAAGCGGCCGCGCTCCAGCGTCCGGGCGAGGTCGATCCAGAGCTGCACGTCGTCGAACTCGTGCTGCCGGGCGTCGGGGTGGCGCCAGAGGCCGTGCTGGATGTGGGAGGCGGTGTTCATGACGAACGCGCAGAAGCGCAGCGGGCGGGGCTCGGTGATCACGCTCCCAGGCTAGGCCGGGCGCCTCCCACCGGTCTCGAACGACTCCGCGCGTAGGGTGTCCGACTGTGGAATCCCGCATCCCCGAACCCGCGCACGCCGTCCCTCCGCTGACGGACGCCGTCGCCGAAGCGCTCGACGCCACCACCGTCGCCGAGATCCGCGCCCTGCGCGACGACTTCGCGCGCTTCATGCTCCAGTACAAGTTCGGGATGGACGAGATCGTCACGAAGGTGTCGATCCTGCAGGAGGAGTTCCGCGAGCTGCAGGAGTACAACCCGATCGAGCACGTCACGAGCCGGCTCAAGTCGGCCGACAGCCTGATCGAGAAGATCGAGCGCAAGGGCTGCGAGACGACCTTCGAGGGCATCGCCGACGCGATCACCGACATCGCCGGCGTGCGGATCACCTGCAGCTTCGTCTCGGACGTCTACCGCGTCTTCGACCTGCTCACCTCGCAGTCCGACGTGACGGTGCTCGAGGTGAAGGACTACATCGCCGAGCCGAAGGAGAACGGCTACAAGAGCCTGCACGCGATCGTCGAGGTGCCCGTGTTCCTCTCCGGCGGATCGGTCGACGTCTGCGTCGAGGTGCAGTTCCGGACCATCGCGATGGACTTCTGGGCGAGCCTGGAGCACAAGATCTACTACAAGTACGACCGCCAGGTCCCGCAGGAGCTCCTCGACGGCCTCGCCGACGCGGCCCGCACCGCCGCCACCCTCGACGCCGACATGGAGCGCCTCCACCGCCAGGTCCGCGGCCCGCTGCCCGGCGCACGCACCTACGACGTCTGACGCGCCGCCCCACGCCCCCGATCGGGCCGCCCCGACTCCTGCCGATCGAGCACCCCGCGCAGCGGGCCTCTCGAGATCCCCCTACGGAGTCAGCAGCGGCAGCAGCGCCAGCAGCAGCACCGCGGAGCCGTTCAGTGTCGCGTGCGAGACGATCGCCGCTCCGAGCCGCCCGGTGATCGTCGCGATCCAGCCGTGCGCGAGTCCCGCGGTGACCGTGGTCACGCCGAGCGTCACGATCGTCGCCGGGTTCACCATCTGGTGCCCGTGCAGCAGGGCGAAGACCGCCGTGGACGCCAGGATGCTGAACACCATCGCCCAGACCCGGCGGCCGCGGGTGGGCGGCGCCGACTCCGCGGAGCCCCGGAGCATCCGGTTCCGCACCGCGCGCATCACGACGCCGCGGCAGAGGACCTCCTCGACCAGCGGCGCGACGACGACGGGGATGAGGACCGAGCTCAGCACGAACCACAGCGGATCGGGGTCGATGTCGAGGTTCCCCTGCGCGTCCTGGAGGAGCGGAGCGAACGCGGCGAGCACGAACAGGATCACGACGCGCACCGCGATGCCGAGCCCGATCCCGATGGGCACGTCGATCCAGCGGAACCGCAGCCCGAAGTCGGCCGCCATCGTGCCCAGCCCGCGCAGCCGAGACGCCGCGAACGGGACGATCAGCGCGACGAGGTAGCTCGCGAGCGCCCCCGCGAAGGCGAGTCCGGCGGAGTAGGGGAGCACGCCGAACCCGAACAGCAGGATGAGCACGGCCAGCGGCAGGACGATCCCGACGATCGTGAGCACGGCGGTCGGCAGGCCCCAGCGGACCCGAGGATCGGGCAGGTAGAGGAGGGAGGAGTAGGGCGCGTGGACCGAGGGGAGGGGCTCGGCCGGCCACGACGTCGTCGCAGCGGAGTCGGGCGCGAGCGTCGCGGGATCGGGCGGTGGGAAGGCGTCGGGTTGCATGGCCGGGCCAGCCTACGCAGACCGCCTGGACAGGATCCGGGCTGCCGTCACTGCTCGGCGCGGGCCGGAACGGGAGGGATGTGCGGCGGATCGCGGCGGCGGGGACCTCCGGGTACGAAGAAACCCCCGCCATGTAGAAGCTAGGCGAGGGTTCCAGTGGCTCCGACGGGCGTCGATCCCGTGACCTCACGATTTTCAGTCGTGCGCTCTACCAACTGAGCTACAGAGCCGTTGCGACGTGATGTCGCTGGAGAGGTGATCTCCTGAAAAAGGCCCTTCCTCTCGGAAGGGCCTCTTTGCGACCCTGACGGGACTTGAACCCGCGACCTCCGCCGTGACAGGGCGGCACGCTAACCAACTGCGCTACAGGGCCTCGTTGCGAAGACAAGCATACTGCCTTCGAGGCTGTTCTATTTTCACGCTCCGACCCTCTCGAGCCGGCGCACTTTCCGGTGGTGCTGGTACTTCTGGTGGTGCTGGTAGTACCGACCCATCCGTGACCCCAACGGGATTCGAACCCGTGCTGCCGCCGTGAAAGGGCGGTGTCCTAGGCCACTAAACGATGGGGCCGGAGACTCGCGGGGCGACCCTGCGGCCGACCCCCCATGACTACCGACACGCAAGCATAGGGGGCCGCGGCGCAGGATGCAAAATCGACGGTTCCGCAGGCGGCGTGCACCCCGTCCGGGGTTGACCCGGGTCTAGGAGATCGGGCAGGGCCGCGGTTAGGGTGGGGCGGAATCGCTCTTCCCCCCACCCGCGCGCCGGAGCCGGACCGCCGCGGAGGGAGGGCCCCCTATCCCCGAGGTCCCATGCCCCACTCCCTGCGCCGTCCGCGTCCCGCCCGCCTCCCCGGCGCGCCGCGACTCGGGCGACTCCGAGGTGCTGCCCTGGCCTCCGCCGTCGTCGCGCTCGTCGCCGGCCTGCTCGTCGCCACTCCCGCCCAGGCGGTCGAGTACCCGTCGTGGGCCGACGTCGAGGCGGCGAAGGGCGACACCGCCGCCGCGGCCGCTCAGGTCGACCGGATCACGTCCCTGATCGGCGACCTCCAGAGCGAGGTCGCCTCCGCTCAGCAGCTCGCGCAGCAGCGCGGCGACGAGCACTTCGCCGCTCAGCAGGCGTTCGACGAGGCCTCGGACCAGTCGAAGAAGCTCGAGGACCGGGCCGCCGCCAGCGCCGAGGAGGCCGACAAGGCCTCGCAGCAGGCGGGCCTGCTCGCCGCGCAGCTCTACCGCAGCACCGGCACCGACCTGTCCGTCAACATCTTCCTCGACCAGAAGGCCGGCCAGGCCGACCAGCTGCTGTCGAAGATCGGGAGCATGACCAAGCTGGTCGAGCGCTCCTCCGCGATCTACGAGCAGGCCAGCACCGCCCGCAACACCGCGTCCTCCCTCGCCGACCAGGCCGAGGTCGCGCAGACGGAGCGCGAGCGCCTCCGCGTCGCCGCCGAGCAGAAGCTGGCCGAGGCGACCGCCGCCCAGGAGGCGTCCGAGGCCGCGCTCGCCGAGCAGCAGGAGCAGAGCGTCGTGCTCGAGCAGCAGCTCGCCGCGCTCCGCGACACCGAGTCGAAGACCGTGGCCGAGTACGAGGCCGGCGTCGCCGCCCGCGAGGCCGAGCGCCTCCGGAAGCTCGCCGAGGAGGAGGCCGCCCGCCAGGCCGCCGCCCAGGCCGAGGCCGCGCGCCGCGAGGCCGCTCGGGCCGCAGCCGCATCCAGCGGCGGCAGCGGTGGCGGTGGCGGGTACGTCGCCCCCTCGGGCGGCGGCGGCTCCAGCGCCGTCAGCGACTCCGGCTGGGTCCGCCCTGCCGGAGGCCGCATCACCGGCACCTTCGGCCCGCGCGACAGCATCTCGACCGGCGGAGGGTCCTCCGGCTCGTACCACCGCGGCACCGACCTCGCGGGCGGCTGCGGCATCCCGATCTTCGCGGCGCACAGCGGCACCGTCTCCTACGCGGGCCCCAACGGCACCTACGGCAACTGGGTTCTGATCGACCACGGCAGCGGCATCAGCACCGGCTACGCCCACATCATGTCCGGCGGGATCTACGTCCGCGTCGGCCAGCAGGTCCAGGCGGGCGAGCAGATCGCCGCCGTCGGCTCGACCGGCGCCTCCACCGGCTGCCACCTGCACTTCGAGACCCGCGTCAACGGCTCCGCCGTCGACGCCCAACCTTTCATGGCCCAACGAGGAGTCACCCTTGGCTGACGCACAGACGACCGCACGCACCTTCACCCCGGCACCCCGGGAGCGCGCCTGGAAGGGCCGCCTCCCGCTCGTCATCTCCGCCGCCTTCGCGGTCACGGCGGTCACCGCGTCCCTCGGCATCACCCCGGCCCTCGCCGACGACGCGAAGTACCCCTCGTGGGACGACGTGCAGAACGCCAAGAAGGACGAGGCGAGCAAGCAGGCCGAGATCGACTCGATCACCGGACTCATCGCGAGCCTGCAGACCGCGGTCGACGAGAAGTCGATCACCGCGATGAAGAAGGCCGAGGCCTGGCGCCAGGCCAAGGAGGCGCTCGACGCCGCTGCGAAGGCCGTCGCCGACCTCGAGGAGAAGGCGACCACCGCCTCCGCCAAGGCCCAGACCTCGAAGATGCGCGCCGGCCTGCTGGCCGCGCACCTCTCGCGCGCCGCCGGCGGCGACCTCTCCGCCAGCCTCGTGGCCAAGGGCAAGGACGCGGGCGACCTGCTCTACCAGCTCGGCGCGATGTCGCAGCTCTCGGAGCAGTCGCAGAAGGTCTACGCCGACGCCCTCGCCGACAAGCAGAACGCGGAGTCGCTCGGCGACCAGGCCGACCGCGCCGTCACCGAGCACCAGGCGCTCTCGGACGAGGCCGACGCCGCCCGCAAGGACGCCGACGCCGCCGCCGAGTCGGCCCGCGCGTCGCTCTCGGCGCAGGAGGAGAAGTCCCAGGAGCTGGTCGCCCAGCTCGCGCTGCTGAAGGACTCCTCGGTCGAGGCCGAGACCCAGTACCTCGCGGGCGAGCAGAAGCGCCAGGCCGACGAGGCCGCCGCCCAGGCGCAGGCCGAGGCGGAGGCCGCCGCTCAGGCGCAGTCCACCGCCCGCTCCGCCCAGCAGCAGTCCTCGGCGCAGGCCGACACCGCCGCCCCGTCGCGTCAGACCGCGTCCCTCCCGCAGCCCGCCGCGCCGCAGCCCGCGCAGCAGCAGCCCGCTCCTGCTCCGGCCCAGCCCGCTGCTCAGCCGGTCGCCCAGCCGGCGGCTCAGCCGCTCCCGCAGCCGGTGACCGCTCCGGTCCTGGTGCCGACCAGCGGCGCCGTCGAGAACGCGATCTCGTACGCGATGGCTCAGCTCGGCGAGGAGTACGTCCTCGGCGGCATGGGCCCGGACCAGTGGGACTGCTCGGGCCTCACCAAAGCCTCGTACGCGTCCTCGGGCATCTACATCGGCACCCACTCGGCGACGAACCAGTACAACACCATGGCCGGCGCCGGCAAGCTCGTCCCCTACAGCCAGCGCCAGCGCGGCGACCTGATCTTCTGGGGTGGCGGCGGGGACTACTACCACGTGGCCATCTACCTCGGGAACAACCAGATCATCGAGGCCGCCGACTACGGCAAGCCCGTGCGCATCTGGAACACCTGGGGCACGCCCGCCGGCATGGTCGGCCGCCCGGCCGCCTGAGCCGCGGCCGCACAGCACAACGAGAGAACCCCCTCCTGTCGAGACGACGGGAGGGGTTTCCTTCGTTGATGCGAGGGGTCAGTGACCCTCTTCGGCCAGCTTCTTGATGCCGTCCTGGACGATCTGCTCCGCCTCGGCGGCGTCGCCCCACGCGTCGACCTTGACCCACTTGCCGGGCTCGAGGTCCTTGTAGCGCTCGAAGAAGTGCTTGATCTCGTTCTTCGTCTGCTCCGGGACGTCGCCGATGTCCTGGATGTGCTGCCAGCGCGGGTCCTTCGCGGGGACCACGATCACCTTCGCGTCGGAGCCGGCCTCGTCGCTCATGTTGAGCACGCCGACCGGGCGGACGGAGACGCCCACGCCTGGGAAGACGGGGTACTCGAGCAGCACCAGCGCGTCGACGGGGTCGCCGTCGAGGCCGAGGGTGTTCTCGAAGTACCCGTAGTCCGTCGGGTAGACGAAGGAGGTGAAGAGCACGCGGTCGAGGTAGACGCGACCGGTCTCGTGGTCGACCTCGTACTTGTTGCGGCTCCCCTTGGGGATCTCGACGACGACGTCGTATGCGGCCATGCTCTCTCCTTGAGTCGGTGGCGCCGTGAGCGGCGCATCGGCGGACGGATCGGCCTCCGGAACGCTCGCGCGGGTGCGCGCGCGGGAGGGGCGGATCGCTGGCATTACGTTACTTGATGTGCCCGATCGCCCCCGCCTGACCCCCGCCGTCGCCGATCTGCGGCGGGCGGTGCGCGAGAGCCTCGACGGGCTCGACCCCGGAGCGCTCGTGCTGGTCGCGCTGAGCGGGGGAGCGGACTCGCTCGCGCTCGCGGCGGCGGTCGCCTTCGAGGCCCCGCGGGGCGGGAGGCGGGCCGGCGCGGTGATCGTCGACCACGGGCTGCAGGAGGCGTCGGCGGAGGTCGCGCGGCGGGCCGCGGAGCAGGCGCACGGGCTGGGGCTCGCGCCGGTGCTGCGCGAGGTGGTGACGGTGTCCGCCGAGGGCGGTCCGGAGGCGGCCGCCCGCAGCGCGCGCTACCGCGCCTTCGACGACGCGCTGACCGCGACGGGCGCCGCCGCGATCCTCCTGGGCCACACCCTCGACGACCAGGCCGAGACGGTGCTGCTGGGCCTGGCACGAGGAGCCGGTGCGGCCTCGCTGCACGGGATGGCGCCGGTGAGCGGGCCGCTGCGTCGGCCGATTCTGGGCCTGCGCCGCGAGACGACCCGTCTCGCCTGCTCCGACCAGGGGCTCGTGCCGTGGGACGACCCGCACAACGACGACCCCCGCTACTCGCGGGTCCGGGTGCGGAACCGCGTGCTGCCCGTGCTGGAGGACGAGCTGGGGCCGGGAGTGGCCCAGGCTCTGGCGCGCACGGCCGAGCAGCTGCGGGAGGACGGGGACGCGCTCGACGCGCTCGCCCTCGACTGGGCGCTCGAGCTGGTGGGCCAGGACGAGGCGGGGCACGTCACGGTCGACGCGCGCGGGCTCGCGGCGGACCCGCCGGCGCTGCGGCAGCGGATCATCCGCCTGGTCGTGGCGAACGAGTTCGGAGTCGCGCTCTCGCGCTCGCAGACGCTGGCGGTCGCCGCGCTGGTCACCGACTGGCACGGCCAGAAGGGCGTCGACCTCCCCGGCGTCCTCGCCACCCGCCGCGGCACCACCCTCGTCTTCGCACCCGCGGCCCCCTGACCCCGTCCCCGCCACGCCGGTCCCCGCGAGACGCCCGACCCCTCCCCGCGAGATGCCGCTCCGGCACGCGACTCGCCGACGGAGGTGTACCGGAGCGGAGTCTCGCGGAGGGGAGAGGGGGGCCGGTCACCCGTAGAGTGGCCGGGTGGAAGCAGCCGACATCGCCGACGACATCACCGAGGTCCTCTACACCGAGGCCGAGATCCACGAGCGGATCCGCGACCTGGCCCGCGCGATCGAGCGCGACTACGCGGGCGAGAACCTGCTCATCGTCGGGGTGCTGCGCGGCGCCGTGATGGTGATGGCCGATCTGGCCCGCGAGCTCAAGCTCGACATCGTCATGGACTGGATGGCCGTCTCGTCCTACGGGAGCGGCACCAAGTCCTCCGGCGTCGTGCGGATCCTGAAGGACCTCGACTCCGACATCACGAACCGCAAGGTGCTGATCGTCGAGGACATCATCGACTCCGGCCTCACGCTCTCGTGGCTGCAGGGCAATCTCCGCAGCCGCGGCGCCGAGTCCGTCGAGATCTGCGCGCTCTTCCGCAAGCCCGCGGCCGCCAAGGTCGAGGTCGACGTGGCCTACGTCGGCTTCGACATCCCGAACGAGTTCGTGATCGGCTACGGGCTCGACTACGCCGAGCGCTACCGCAACCTCCGCGATGTCGCCGTCCTCGCCCCGCACGTCTACGAGTAGCGCCGCGGACACCGCGCAGGAGAGCCTCGAGCGGCTCTTCGCGGTGCCCCTGCTGCTCTATCACATGAGCTACCCGACCTCCCTGCGGGCCGACCTCGAGTTCAACTACTGGTGGCTTGCGCACGCGATCGACGCGGCCGTCGACGCCTTCGAGCGCACGGGCGACGAGGCGCACCTGGAGCGTGCCCGGGGGATCCACCGGGCGATCCGCCTCCGCAACGGCGGGCGCCTGGTCAACGGCTACTTCGACGACATGATGTGGCTCGGCGGCGCGCTCGCCCGCCTCGGGGAGGCCTCGGGCGACCCGCGGTTCCTCGACCGGGCCGACCGCCTGTGGCGCTTCGCCGTCGCGAAGGGCTGGAACCTCCGCCACGGGGCGAGCCTCGCCTGGCGCCGCCGGCAGCTCGACTACAAGAACGCGCCCGCGAACGGCCCGTTCGCGATCCTCGGCGCCCGCCTGGAGCGGCTGCGGCCGGACGGCCGGGAGGAGCTCTCGCGCGCCGCCCTCGACTGGATGCACGTGCGCCTCCGCGACGACGACACCGGCTTCGTCGCCGACGGCATCGGCCGCGAGGGCGGCTCCGCCCGCGACGACTGGGCCTTCAGCTACAACCACGCCGTCTACGTCGGCGCGGCGCTCGCCCTGCACCGCCTGCGGCCCGACCCCCGCCTGGTCGCCCACGCCTCCCGCACGGCCGAGGACCTGCTGGACCGGCTCGCCCCCGACGGCGTCTTCGTCGACCAGGGATCGGGGGACGGCGCCCTGTTCGGCGGCATCGCCTACCGGCACCTCGTCGACCTCGCCACGACGGCCGGAGTGGCGCCCGCGGTGGCGGCTCGCGTCCGCGGCTTCGTCGCCGGCAGCGTCGCCGCACTGCAGAGCTCGAGCGTCCGCCGCGGGGTGCTGCTGGCCGGGCCCCGCTGGGACGCGCCTCCGTCGCTGCCCGCCACGCTCTCGGCCGAGATCGGCGCCGTGCTCGCCCTGGAGGCGTCAGCGCGACTGGACCGGTCGCCGGTGCCGTCAGACTGACGGGGTGAAGGCACCCGAGAAGCGCACCGTCGCCGTCGTGATCAACCCGAGCAAGTTCGACGACGTCGGCGCCGCGGAGGACCTGGTCGCGACGATCGCGCGCCGCCACGGCTGGAACGAGCCGCTCTGGTTCGAGACCAGCCCGGGCGACTCCGGTGCCGCCGCGGCCCGCGCCGCACTCGAGGCGGGCCCGGACCTGGTCTGCTCGATGGGCGGCGACGGCACCGTCCGCGCCGTCGCCACGGTGCTGCGCGGGACCGGCGTCCCCTACGGCCTGCTGCCCAGCGGCACCGGCAACCTCCTCGCGCGGAACCTCGGGATCCCGCTCGGCTCGCTGCCCGAGGCGGTCGAGATCGCCCTGCTCGGGCAGGACCGCGCCATCGACGTGGGCACGGCCGCGTTCGACGACGGCGAGGATCGGGTGTTCATGGTGATGGGCGGGGTGGGCCTGGACGCCGAGATCATGGACAAGACGGACGAGGAGCTGAAGAAGCGGGTGGGCTGGGGCGCCTACTTCGCGGCGGGCGCGCCGGCGATGTTCAAGGCCGGATTCGAGGTGACCCTCACGATCGACGGCGCGGAGGAGCCTCCGCAGCGCTGCTTCATGGTGCTGGCCTGCAACTGCAGCTCCGTGGTCGCGAACATCGAGCTGGCCGCAGGTGCGGTGCTCGACGACGGCGACCTGGAGCTGGTGCTGCTGCGTCGGCGCTTCGGCCTCGCGCTGGACGTGGCGACCGGCAACCGCAACGGTCTCGCCTCCCTCCGCCAGTGGCCCGGTCGCGAGTTCTCGTTCGAGCTCGACCAGCCGGTGCTCGCCGAGCTGGACGGCGATCCGGTCGGCCGCACCCGCTCCGGGCGCTTCGGCGTGGATCCGGGCGCCCTGCTCGTGCGCCTGCCGGTGCCGACGCCGCGGAGCCCGGGACTGACTCCGCACGACTCGGTGATCGTCGACACGTCCGCCATCGCGACGCTGCTCCCGGAGCCGCCCTCCTCCTGACGCTTGCGCGCTCTTCTTTACGGTTGTAAGTTATCTGACGGACGTAAAGAAGGCGCTCCTCGCGCCGGGAAGAAGGACCCCGTGACCGATCCGCGGCTCACCCGCTCGCGCGAGCTCCTGCTCACCGCGATCACGACGGCCCTCGACCGCCCGGGCGACGACCAGCCCTCCATCACCGAGCTCTGCGGCGCCGCGGGCGTCAGCCGCCCCACGTTCTACCAGCACTTCGGGGATGTGCCGTCCCTGATCGAGGCCGCCGCGGTGGAGCGGATGCACGCGCTGTTCGGTGACGTCGCTCCCGGCACCGCCCCCGCCGACTGGGAGGGCGCGGTCCCGCGCATCGTCCGCGGCCTCCTCGAGGGCCTGCTCGTGCACGCCGACTTCTACCGCCGCGTGCTGAGCGGAGGGACGGCCCGCGCCGTGCAGGAGTCGGTCGTCGCGTTCCTCGCGCAGCGGCTCCTCGCCTTCTCGCCCCTCGCCGAGCGCGGATCGGGCGGCGGCGACCACGCCCGCGTCGAGCGCTTCGCCGTCCTCCTCGCCGCCGGCACCACCTGGCTGGTCGTCGGCTGGCTCCTCGACGGCGACGCCCGCCGTCCCGTGGCCTCGGCCTCCGCCGACATCGCCGAGCTCCTCGTCACCGGAGTCGCCTCGCCGCGGCTCGCCGCCCTGCACTCCACGAAGTAGAAGGACCATGACCACCTCCCCGCTCCGCCGCGCCCTGCGCGCCGTGAACCCGCGCCTCGTCGTCGTCTTCGCCGCGATCGCGCTCATCCCGCTGATCTACGCTGGACTGCTGACCTCGGCCAACCTCGATCCCACGCACCACCTCGACACGGTGCCCGCCGCGATCGTCAACGAGGACACCGGCGCGACCGCCTCGGACGGCTCCGCGCTCGCCCTCGGCGACGACCTGACCGAGCAGCTCACCACCGACACGTCCGGCTCGGACTTCGCCTGGACGGCGACCGGTGCCGACGAGGCGTCCCGCGAGCTCGCCTCCGGCGACGTTCTCGCCGTCCTGACGGTGCCGGCCGGCTTCTCGGCCGACGTCGCCTCCGTCGGCGGCGACGACCCCGCCGCGGCCGTGCAGGCGAAGCTGTCGATCGAGACGAACGACGCGGCCAACCTGATCGTCGGCAACATCGCCTCCACCATCGGCACCACCGTGACGAAGACGCTGGAGGAGAAGGTCGGCGCGACCTACCTCGAGAACGTCTACCTCGGCTTCACCGACGTGCACTCGAGCCTCGAGCAAGCGGCCGACGGCGCCGCTCAGCTGGCGGACGGCGCCGGGACCGCCGCGTCCGGCTCCTCCGAGCTGGTCGTCGGGCTCGCGCAGCTGCAGGACGGCACCGCGCAGCTGGCGACCGGCGCCGACTCCCTCCGCTCGGGCGCGGGGAGCGCGGCCTCCGGAGCGTCCGACCTCTCGTCGGGACTCCAGCGGATCGCGAGCGGGACCGGGCAGCTGCCCGACCAGGCGGCGGCGCTCGACACGGGAGCCCGCACGGTCGCCGACGGCGCCCAGCAGCTCGACGGCGGAGCGGCGTCGCTCGCCTCGGGCGCCGCCGACCTCGCCGCGGGGACGTCGACCCTGAAGGACGGCGCGGCCTCGGCGGCGTCCGGCGCCGAGGCGCTGGCCACCGGGTCCGCCTCCCTCTCCGACGGAGCGGGGAACGCCCTCGCGGGAGCCCAGCAGCTCGCGACCGGTGCGGGAGCGCTCGCGACCGCCACTCCGCAACTCGCCACCGGAGCGACCGGAGTCGACTCCGGCCTCGCCTCCCTGCTCTCTCGGTACGACTCGCTGTCCGACGCCCAGCGCGTGGCCGAGCTGACCGCCCTCGAGGAGGGTGCGGCCGCCCTCGCGGGCGGAGCCGCCTCGGCGGACGCGGGCGCGCAGACGCTCGCCTCCGGTGCGACCGCGCTCGTCGGCGACGACGGCAGCGGACTGACGGCGCTCGCCGCCGGTGCCGCCACGGTCTCGAGCGGAGCCGCCGACCTCGCGACCGGCACCGCCGCTCTGTCCACCGGGGCGACCTCCGCCGCCGACGGCGCCCAGAAGCTGCAGACCGGTGCGCAGGCCCTCGCCCAGGGAGCTGCGACCCTCGACGGCGGAGCCGCCCAGGTCGCCGACGGAGTGGACACCCTCTCCGGCGCGGTCGGCCCGCTCACCAGCGGCATCGCCTCCGCGGCCGCCGGCGCCTCCGACCTCGCCTCCGGGACGGCCGCCCTCGCGACGGGCGCCTCGGACCTCGCGGACGGCGCCGAGACCGCCGCGACCGGCTCGGCCGACGCGGCCACCGGTTCGCAGGACCTCGCCGACGGGATCGACTCGCTCGCCTCCGGATCGCGCACCCTCGACACGAAGCTCTCGGACGGCGCGGACGACGTGCCCACCTACACCGGCGAGCAGGCTCAGGAGCTCAGCACCGTCGCGGCCGCCCCGGTCGGGATCGACGCCGAGCGGATGAACCGCGTGCCGTCCTACGGCTACGGCCTCGCCCCCTACTTCATGGCGCTCGCGCTCTGGGTCGGCGCGCTCGCCTTCTACCTGATGAGCGCCCCGCTCAGCTCCCGCCTCCTCGCCGCGCGCCGTCCCGCCTGGGTCATCGCGCTGCGCAGCTACCTGCCCGGCGCGCTGATGGCGGTCGCCCAGGGCGTCCTGGCCGCGCTCGTCATCCGCTTCGGAGTGGGCGTCGAGGCGTCGAACCTGCCCGGGCTGATCGGGATCGCCGTGCTCACGAGCCTCACCTTCGTGGCGATCAACCAGGCGCTGATCGCGCTGCTGGACGCCCCGGGCCGGTTCCTGGCGCTGCTGATGATCGTGCTGCAGCTGTCCTCGGCCGGAGGCACCTACCCGGTCGAGACCGCTCCCGCCTTCTTCCAGGCGATCCACGGAGTGCTGCCGCTGACCTGGACGGTGGAGGCGTTCCGCTCGCTGATCGCCGGCGGCAGCATCGGAGTCGCGCACGCGGTCCTGGTGCTCGTGCTCTGGCTGGTCGGGGCGCTCGCCGTGACCGTGCTGGCCGCCGCCCGCCGCCGCCGTGGCCTCGTGCCCGTCCTCCGCGACCCGGAGCCCCTCCTCGAGTCGGCCTGACGCGGGCCGGGCGGGCCCGTCCGTCCGTCCGCGCCTGCTGCCCCTCGTCGCGGCACGCCCCGCCCGGACACCTTCGCCCCCTCCGAGACCGCCGTAGTCGTCGCTGTCGAGCTCGAGTGCGACAACTCCTGCGTTCTCGCGGCGCGTCCTGCTCGGACACCTTCGCCTCCTTCCCGAGACCGCAGTAGTTGTCGCTGTCGAGCTCGAGTGCGACAACTCCTGCGTTCTCGCGGCGCGTCCTGCTCGGACACCTTCGCCTCCTTCCCGAGACCGCAGTAGTCGTCGCTGTCGAGCTCGAGTGCGACAACTCCTGCGCTCTCGCGGCGCGTCCCTACCGCCGAAGCGCCGATCCCCGCGACCTCCACCCGCAAGGCAGAGGACGCGGACCGGGAAACGCGTGCCAGCGTTTCCCGGCAGTCCGACGCACCCCGCTCTGCGGAACGCACCATCTCGCGAAGCCGACCGCGCGCGGGGATGCGGCCCGCCGCATCCCCGCCGGACCACACAGCCCGCGGCCGTTCGGCCCACGGCGAACGCGTGGGCGGCGCTCAGAGTGCGGGAGGTAGCCTGGCAGGCACAATCTCCTCGTCAGAAAGGCGCCGGGTGTCGCACCCGCAACAAGCATGAACGTGAAGCGCATCTTCCGGGGTCCCATCCTCTACGTCGTCCTGGCGATCGTCGCGGTGTGGATCGGCTCCTCGCTGATCACCATGTCCGGCTTCCGGCCGGTCACGACGCAGGAGGGTCTCGACCTCCTGAAGGACGGCAAGGTCGATTCGGCGAAGATCGTGGACGGCGAGCAGCGCGTCGATCTCACGCTCAAGCAGGCCGACGGCGACAACGGCACGCAGGTGCAGTTCTACTACGTGGCCCCTCGCGGCGCGGAGGTCGTCGACGCGGTGTCCGCGGCCGATCTCGGCAGCACCGGCTACAACGACGAGGTCCCGCAGACCAACTGGTTCCTCTCGGCTCTCGGCTTCCTGCTCCCCATCCTGCTGATCGGCGCGTTCTTCTGGCTGATGCTCTCGGGCATGCAGGGCGGCGGCAACCGCGTCATGCAGTTCGGCAAGTCGAAGGCGAAGCTCGTCTCGAAGGAGTCGCCCAAGGTCACGTTCGGCGATGTCGCCGGCGCCGACGAGGCGATCGAGGAGCTGCACGAGATCAAGGAGTTCCTCAAGGAGCCCGCGAAGTTCCAGGCCGTCGGCGCCCGCATCCCGAAGGGCGTCCTGCTCTACGGCCCTCCCGGCACCGGCAAGACCCTGCTGGCGCGCGCGGTCGCGGGCGAGGCGGGCGTCCCCTTCTACTCCATCTCCGGATCGGACTTCGTCGAGATGTTCGTCGGCGTCGGCGCGAGCCGTGTCCGCGACCTGTTCCAGCAGGCGAAGGAGAACTCGCCGGCCATCATCTTCGTCGACGAGATCGATGCCGTCGGCCGCCACCGCGGCGCCGGGATGGGCGGCGGTCACGACGAGCGCGAGCAGACCCTCAACCAGCTGCTGGTCGAGATGGACGGCTTCGACGTCAAGACGAACGTCATCCTGATCGCGGCGACGAACCGCCCCGACATCCTCGATCCCGCGCTGCTGCGTCCGGGCCGCTTCGACCGCCAGATCGGCGTCGACGCCCCCGACCTGCTCGGCCGCAAGCGGATCCTCGAGGTCCACGGCCGCGGCAAGCCGCTCGCCGGCGGAGTCGACCTCGAGGTCGTCGCCCGGAAGACCCCGGGCTTCACCGGCGCCGACCTGGCCAACGTCCTCAACGAGGCCGCGCTGCTCACCGCCCGCTCCAACGCGCAGCTGATCGACAACCGCGCGCTCGACGAGGCCATCGACCGCGTCATCGCGGGGCCGCAGCGCCGCACGCGGGTCATGCGCGACAAGGAGAAGCTGATCACCGCCTACCACGAGGGCGGACACGCTCTGGCGGCGGCGGCGATGCGCCACACCGACCCCGTGACCAAGGTCACGATCCTTCCGCGCGGTCGTGCCCTCGGCTACACGATGGTGCTCCCGCTGGAGGACAAGTACTCCACGACCCGCAACGAGCTCCTCGACCAGCTCACGTACGCGATGGGCGGCCGCGTCGCGGAGGAGATCGTCTTCCACGACCCCACCACCGGAGCGTCGAACGACATCGAGAAGGCGACCTCCATCGCCCGCAAGATGGTCACCGACTACGGCATGTCCGCGAACGTCGGAGCGGTCAAGCTCGGCCAGTCGTCGGGCGAGATGTTCCTCGGCCGCGACATGGGCCACCAGCGCGACTACTCCGAGCAGATCGCCGAGACGGTCGACGCCGAGACGCGCCAGCTCATCGAGCAGGCGCACGACGAGGCGTGGCAGGTCATCAACGACAACCGCGACATCCTCGACCGCCTCGCGATGGAGCTGCTCGAGAAGGAGACGCTCGACCACGACCAGCTGGCCGAGATCTTCAAGGACGTCCGCCGCATCGACGAGCGCCCGCAGTGGCTCTCGAGCGACAAGCGCCCCCTGTCCGACCTGCCGCCCATCGCGGTCCCGGTCGCCAAGGCGCCGATCGACTCGGGTGCGACCGACGGGGGAGTCTCCTCCGCCGGTGCCGACGAGGTCGCGCCGAAGCGCCCGCCGCTGATCAACCCGCGCCCCGCGACGGCGTAGCGCGCGCGTGCCCGTCGACAAGGCGCGCATCGAGGCGGCCGTCGCCGAGATCCTCGCGGCCATCGGGGACGACCCGGGCCGCGAGGGACTTCTCGACACGCCGCGGCGGTTCGCCGAGGCGTACGAGGAGTTCTTCGGCGGGTTCGACGACGACGCCGCAGCCCAGCTGACCGAGACGTTCGCGGTGGTCGAGGGCGGCCAGGAGTCGCCGCTCGACCAGACGGTGATCGTGCGCGACCTCGCCTTCCGCTCCGTCTGCGAGCACCACCTCCTGCCGTTCCTCGGCGTCGCGCACATCGCCTACCGGCCGCGCGAGCGGGTCGTCGGCCTCGGCCGGCTGCCGCGCGTGGTCGAGACGGTCGCGTCGCGACCGCAGATCCAGGAGCGGATGACCGAGCAGATCGCCGACGCGCTCGAGCAGGGCCTCGCTCCCGAGGGAGTGCTCGTCGTGGTCGACGCCGAGCACGGCTGCGTGCGGATGCGCGGGCCGCGCCAGACCGCGAGCTCGACCGTGACGGTCGCCGCCCGCGGCTCCCTCGCCGACCCGGCCGCCCGCGCCGAGATCATCGCGCTGATCGGCGCCGCGCGGGGGGAGTGACGTGGCCACCACCGTCGCCGACCTCACGCCGACCGGCCGCGCCGCGCTCCTCGGGATCCTCAACGTCACTCCGGACTCGTTCAGCGACGGCGGACGCTGGCTGTCCGTCGACGACGCCGTCCGCCACGGCCTCGACCTGACCCGGCCCGCCGGGGACGGACCCGCCACGTTCGGCGCGGACCTGGTCGACGTCGGCGGCGAGAGCACCCGTCCCGGTGCGGCGCGCGTCGACTCCGCCGCCGAGCAGGGCCGCGTGCTGCCCGTCGTCCGCGCCCTCGCCGCGGAGGGGGTGCGCGTCAGCATCGACACGATGAGCGCCGCCACAGCGGAGGCCGCTCTGGACGCGGGCGCCGTCGTCGTCAACGACGTCTCCGGCGGCCTCGCCGATCCGCGGATGCTCCCGCTCGTCGCCGAGCGCGGCGCCGTCTACATCGCGATGCACTGGCGCGGGCACAGCGCGGGCATGACCGCTCTCGCGTCCTACGGCGACGTGGTGGCGGACGTCCGCGGCGAGCTCGAGCGCCGCGTCGACGCCGCCCGTAAGGCCGGGATCCGGGACGACCGCCTCCTGCTCGACCCGGGCCTCGGCTTCGCGAAGGTCGGCGCGCACGACTGGGCGCTGCTGGCCGGGCTCGACGCGATCGTCTCGCTGGGCTTCCCGGTCCTGGTCGGCCACTCGCGCAAGCGGTTCCTCGCTCCGTTCGCCCCCGCCGGCGCCCCGGCCGCCGAGCGCGACGAGGTCTCCGCCATGCTGAGCCTCATCGTCGCCGAGCACGGCGCCTGGGGCGTCCGGGTCCACGACGTCCGCTCGTCCGCCCGTGCCCTGGCCCTCGCCGCCCGACTCCAGGAGGAGACCCCGTGACCGCGATCGACCCCGCCGCCCTCGCCGTGCGCGACTCCATCACCCTCACCGGGCTGCGCGTGCGCGCGCACCACGGCGTCTTCGACTTCGAGCGCGAGAACGGACAGGACTTCGTGATCGACGCGACGGTCTGGCTCGACACCGCGCCGGCGGCCGAGGGCGACGCGCTGGCCGAGACGGTGCACTACGGCGAGCTCGCGATCGCCCTGGCCGACGCGGTGACCCGCGACCCGGTCGACCTCATCGAGACCCTGGCCGAGCGCCTCGCCCGGGTCGCCCTGGGCTTCGCCGCCGCCGACGTCGTCCGCATCACCGTCCACAAGCCGGACGCGCCGATCCCGCTGCCGTTCGAGGACGTCGCCGTGCAGATCACGAGGACCCGCTCGTGAGGCCGCGGCAGGAGCGCGTCCGCCCGGTGCGCCACATCGTGCTCGCGCTCGGCAGCAACCTCGGCGACCGCCTGGCGCACCTCGAGGAGGCGCTGCGGGCCCTCGCCACCACGCCGGGCCTGCGCATCGAGGCGGTGTCCAAGGTCGTCGAGTCGCCCGCGTGGAAGCCCGAGGGCGTCGACGAGGACGCGCCCGGATACCTCAACGCGGTCGTGACCGGCTCGACCGTCCTCGAGCCCGACGACCTTCTCGCGGCG
Organism: Rathayibacter sp. AY1C1; assembly: GCF_002932105.1. Lineage (NCBI taxonomy): Bacteria > Bacillati > Actinomycetota > Actinomycetes > Micrococcales > Microbacteriaceae > Rathayibacter > Rathayibacter sp. AY1C1. Next base: position 64,325 of record NZ_PSWH01000009.1, read on the forward strand.
ACGGCGGCGATCGAATCGGCAGGCGGCCGGATCCGCGGCGAGGGCGAGGAGCGCTGGGGCGACCGGACCCTCGACATCGACGTGATCGCGGTCGGCGGCGTGCTCCGCGACGACGCGCACCTGACCCTCCCGCACCCGCGGGCGGCCGAGCGGGCGTTCGTGCTCGAGCCGTGGCTCGACGTCGAGCCGGCGGCGGTCCTTCCCGGAGCCGGACCCGTGGCAGAGCTGCGCGCACGGGCGACCGACCGCGTGACCGACCACCCGGCCGGGTTGACCTGGCCGGGGCGCGACTGCGCCCGCGGCAGCACCGCCGACCCCGAGAGCAGGACCCCGTGAGGCGCACCCGCATCAGCACCCTGCTCGGACTCGGCCTCGCCGGGGCCGTCGCGGGGTTCCTCCTCGACCTCGCGATCGCCGCCGCCGGCCGCCCCGTGCTCATCCCGCCGCTGACGGTTCCGCTGACCCTGATCGTGGTCGCGGCCCTCGTGCTCGGCTTCGCCGTCCCGATCCACCGTGCCACGAAGGGCACGCTGCACCGGCCCATCGATCCGTTCCGGGCGATGCGCGTCGTGGTGCTGGCGAAGGCGTCCAGCCACGTCGGTGCTCTGCTGCTCGGAGCCTCCGGCGGCATCCTGGTGTACCTGCTGAGCCGTGCGATCCCTTCGCTAGGCTCCGTGTGGCAGGACGTCGCGACCATCGTGGGTGCGCTCGTCCTGCTGGTGGCCGGCCTGGTCGCCGAGCACCTGTGCACCATCCCGCCGAGCGACGACGACGACACCGCCGTCGGCGAGGTGAACCACGCCTGACGCCGACGCCCGGACCGCCGCGGGCAGTGAGGACGACGCCATGCCCGCCGAGCCCGAGGACGCGTCGCCGACGACCCGCCGCGACGCGAGGGGACGCCGGCGGGACCGCCTCGACATCACGGGGGAGTGGCGCCGCGTCTCGCCCCGGTACGTCGCGGTCGAGATCGTGTCGGCCGTCGTGTCGAGCGTGCTGCTGCTCGCCGTGCCCGTGGTGCTGATGCTGATCGGCCTGCCGTGGGGCTGGATCCCGCTGGCCGCCGCGGCCGCCCTCGCGGTGACCCTCCTGATCGTGGCCCCGCGCCGTGCGCGCGCCTACGGCTACCTCCTGCGCCAGGACGACCTCCTCTTCCGCCGCGGCATCATGTTCCAGCGCTTCGTGTCGGTGCCGTACGGGCGGATGCAGCTCATCGACGTCAACCGCGGGCCGCTCGCCCGGGCGCTCGGCCTCGCCGACCTCCGCTTCGTCACCGCCGCCGCGGCGACCGGCGTCAGCATCCCGGGCCTGGCCGAGCAGGACGCGGAGGAGCTCCGCGACCGCCTGGTCGAGCTCGCCGAGTCGCGCCGGGCCGGCCTGTGACCGAGCTCCGCGCCGTCGAGACGGACCTCGCCGACGGGGAGTGGCACCGCCTCCATCCCGCGACCCCGGTCCTCAAGGGCGGGATCGGCCTGCTGGTCGTCCTCGGCATCGTGATCACGAACCTCCGCGAGCGCCTGGTCGAGCTGTTCCTGCCCGGGCCGGAGGGCTTCGAGAGCGGCGATCCGGTCGATGAGCTGCTGCGCCGCGGCCTCGTCGGCTGGGCGCTGCTGGCGGTCGCGGTGGGCCTGGCGGTCGCCGTCTTCGCGTTCTGGCTGTCCTGGCGGATGCACACCTTCCGCATCACCGACGAGGTCGTCGAGGTGCGCTCCGGCGTGCTCTTCCGGACCAACCGGCGGGCGCGGCTGGACCGCATCCAGGGCATCGCGGTGCAGCGTCCGCTGTTCGCCCGGTTGTTCGGAGCCGCGAAGCTCGAGGTGAGCGTGGCCGGGCAGGACGCGAACGTCCAGCTGTCGTACCTCGGGTCGCGCTTGGTTGACGCCCTGCGCCGCGACATCCTGCGGCTCGCGTCCGGGGTGCGCGAGCGGGAGGCGACGGTCGACGGTGCGGCTCCGGCGGGCGGGTTCCTGGCGCGCCGGCTGGAGGAGTTCGGTGAGCCTCAGGACGAGACGCCGCCCGAGTCGGTCGTCTCGATCCCGCCGGGCCGACTCCTCGGCTCGCTCGTCTTCAGCGGCTTCACGCTGTTCCTGGCCGCCTCGGTCGTCGCCGTGGTGTTCGTCGCCGTCTACGGCTCGCCCTACGTGCTCTTCGCGATCCTGCCGGGCCTGATCGGCTCGGGCAGCTACTACGTCCGCCAGTTCGTGCGCTCGCTCCGGTACTCGATCGCCGCGACGCCCGACGGCGTGCGGGTCGGCTACGGCGTGCTCTCGACCAGCAGCGACACGATCCCGCCCGGCCGGATCCACGCCGTCGAGATCACGCAGCCGCTGCTCTGGCGCCCCTTCGGCTGGTGGCAGGTGCGGATCGACCGCGCCGGCCACGCGGCCTCCCGCGGGGCGAACGGCGAGCCGAACACCACGATCCTGCCCGTGGGCGACCTCGCCGCGGTCGAGCGCGTCCTCGCCCTCCTGCTGCCCGGACCGGCCGAGGGAGCGGAGTCGACGCCCGTCGGCGACGCGCTCCGGCACCGCGACGCGGCCGGCTTCACCCGGGCGCCGCGCTCGGCGGTGTGGCTCCGCCCCTTCTCGTTCCGGAGGTCCGGGTACCGGCTGACGGACGAGGTCGCGATCCTGCGCAGCGGAGCGGTCTGGCGGCGGGTCGCCGTGGTGCCCCTGGCGCGGATGCAGAGCGTCGGGGTCCAGCAGGGACCGCTCCAGCGCCTGCTCGGGCTGGCCTCGGCGCGCGTGCACACGGTGGCCGGCCCCGTCACTCCGCTCGTGCCGGTGATGAGCGCGGCCGACGGACTCGCCTTCTTCGAGAGCCTCGCGACGGCCGGAGTGCGGGCCGCCGACCGCGACGCGAGCCACCAGTGGGGGCGGCGCGCGGCCGCACCCGCCCTGCCCGACTGGCCCGCTCCGGAGGGGGAACCGCATGCCTGAGAACCGCCGCGACGGACGCCTGGGCGTCGGCGTGATCGGTGCCGGACGCGTGGGCCCGGTGCTCGGTGCCGCGCTCGCCGGGGCCGGCCACGCCGTGATCGGTATCGCCACCACCAGCGAGAGCGGCCGCGAGCGCGCCGACGCGCTGCTCCCCGGAGTCCCCGTGCTCGCGATCCCCGAGCTCGTCGAGCGCAGCGAGCTGGTGATCGTCGCCGTCCCCGGGAGCGAGATCGCCGCCCTGGTCGCGGGGCTCGCCGCGACCGGAGCGTGGCAGCCCGGCCAGCTGGTGCTGCACACGGCGCCTGAGCACGGCTACGGGGTGCTCGCTCCGGCGCTCGCCTCCGGGGTCATCCCCCTGGCAGTCCACCCGGCGATGGCCTTCAGCGGCACCAGCCTCGACCTGGCGCGCCTCGCCGAGACCTACTTCGCCGTGTCGGCACCGGGCCCGGTGCTGCCGATCGCGCAGGCGCTGGTGGTCGAGATGGGCGGGGAGCCGGTCACCGTGGCGGAGTCGGACCGCGCCGCCTACGCGGAGGCGGTCTCGACCGCCACGACCTTCTCGACCGCGATCGTCGACCAGGCGGCGGGACTGCTGTCAGGCATCGGCGTCGAGAAGCCGGGCTTCTTCCTCTCCAGCCTCGTCCGCTCCTCCGTCGACGACGCCCTGCGCCGCGCGGCGGGCTGACGGGCGCGCCGCTCGAGACGCCGCTCCCGGGTGGGACGCCGCTCGGGAGGCGGTGCCTCGCGGAGGAGCACGGCGTCTCGGTGCCGAGGGCCCGGGCGGCCGCGGGACCGCCGGTAGCATCGTCGGGTGATCAGCACCGTCCACCGCATCGGCGACCTCCGCGAGCGGCTGCAGGAGGCGCGGCGGGCCGGTCGGCGCATCGCGCTCGTGCCGACGATGGGCGCCCTGCACGCCGGGCACCTCGCCCTCGTCGAGCGGGCTCGCGAGCTGGCCGACGTCGTCGTCGTGTCGGTGTTCGTGAATCCGCTGCAGTTCGGCCCGTCCGAGGACCTGGACCGCTACCCGCGCGACCTCGAGGGCGACACCGCCCTGCTCGACGCGGCCGGGGCCGACCTCCTCTTCGCTCCGGGAGTCGCCGAGATGTACCCCGACGGGCCGTCCTCGACGCGGGTCGTCGCGGGGGAGGTCGGCGGCCTCTACGAGGGGCGGGCGCGGCCGGGGCACTTCGACGGGATGCTCACCGTCGTCGCCAAGCTCCTGAGCATCGCCCAACCGGGCATCGCGGTCTTCGGGCAGAAGGACGCGCAGCAGCTGTTCCTCGTGCGCCGCATGGTCCGCGACCTCGACCTGCCCGTGGAGATCGAGGGCGTCGGCATCGTGCGGGAGGAGGACGGGCTCGCCCGCTCCAGCCGCAACCGCTACCTCGACGAGGAGCAGCGCCGCGCGGGCCTCGTGCTGCCGCGCCTCCTCGCGGCCGCCGCGGAAGCCGCGGACCGCGGTGCCGCCGCGGCGATCGAGGCCGCCGAGGCCGTCGCGCACGCCGAGCCGCTCGTTAAGCTGGACTACCTCGTCGTCGTGGATCCCGCGACGCTCCTCCCGGTCGACGCCGACCACCGCGGCCCGGCACTCGTGCTCGTCGCCGCGATCGTCGGCACCACCCGCCTCCTCGACAACGCCCCGATCCTGCTCGCCTGATCGCGGCCGTCCGCCCCGAACCGAAAGCACCGCGACCCCTCATGGCCGACACCCCCGACGTCCCCGAGTCCACGACCCCCGCCGCCGAGCAGTCCGCCGCCGAGCAGGCCGCCGCCGAGCGGGCCGCGCAGCAGGAGGCCTCCGAGCAGAAGGCCGTCCGCCTCGCCAAGCGCGAGCGCCTGCTCGAGCTCGCGGGCGACGACCTCGGCGCCGGCGCCTACCCCGTCGCGGTCGGAGTCACCGACACCATCGCGGCCGTCCGGGCGCGCCACGAGGGCATCGAGCCGGACGTGAAGACCGGCGAGCGCGTCGGCCTCGCGGGCCGCGTGGTGTTCCAGCGCAACACGGGCAAGCTCTGCTTCGCGACCCTGCAGGCCGGCGACGGTGAGCGGATCCAGGCCATGGTCTCGCTCGGCGACGTGGGCGAGGAGTCGCTCGCGGCGTGGAAGGAGCTCGTCGACCTGGGCGACCACCTCTTCGTCGAGGGCGAGGTCGTCTCGAGCAAGCGCGGCGAGCTGAGCGTGTGGGTGTCGGAGTGGACGATCGCCGCGAAGGCGATCCTGCCGCTGCCGAACCTGCACAACGAGCTCGGCGACGAGACCCGGATGCGCCAGCGCTACCTCGACCTGATCGTGCGCCCCCAGGCCCGCGAGACGGTCGTCACCCGCGCCCGCGTGAACGCCTCCCTCCGCGACACCTTCGCCTCGCACGAGTTCCTCGAGGTCGAGACCCCGATGCTGCAGGTGATGCACGGCGGCGCCTCCGCCCGCCCCTTCGCCACGCACTCGAACGCCTTCGACACCGAGCTGTACCTGCGCATCGCGCCCGAGCTCTACCTCAAGCGGGCGGTCGTCGGCGGCATCGACCGGGTCTTCGAGATCAACCGCAACTTCCGCAACGAGGGCGCGGACTCCACGCACTCGCCCGAGTTCGCGATGCTCGAGGCCTATCAGGCGTACGGCGACTACAACTCGATCGCCGACCTCACCCAGGAGCTGATCCAGAACGCGGCGCAGGCCGTCGCGGGCTCGCACGTGGTCACCTGGGCCGACGGCACCGAGTTCGACCTCGGCGGCCGGTGGGACCGCATCTCGATGTACGAGAGCCTGTCGCTCGCGGCCGGCATCGCGATCACCCCGGAGACGGAGCTCGCCGAGCTCGAGACCCTCGCCGCGCGCGAGGGCGTCGAGGTGCATGTCCCCACGCACGGCAAGTACGTCGAGGAGCTGTGGGAGCACTTCGTGAAGGGCGGCCTGACGCGTCCGACCTTCGTGATGGACTTCCCCGTCGACACCTCGCCGCTCGTGCGCGCGCACCGCAGCATCCCGGGCGTCGTCGAGAAGTGGGACCTCTACGTCCGCGGCTTCGAGCTGGCCACCGGCTACTCCGAGCTGATCGACCCGGTCGTGCAGCGCGAGCGCTTCGTCGAGCAGGCGCGCCAGGCCGCCGCCGGCGACGACGAGGCGATGCGCCTGGACGAGGACTTCCTCCGCGCCCTCGAGCACGGCATGCCCCCCACCGGCGGCATGGGCATGGGCATCGACCGCCTCCTGATGGCGATCACCGGCCTCGGGATCCGCGAGACGATCCTCTTCCCGCTCGTCAAGTAGGGTCGCAGGAGCCGAGGGGGAGACATGGTCAGGGCATCGAGCATCGTCGCGGCCGTCGCGGCGGGCGTCCTCACGATCGCGCAGTTCGGAGTGGGGACCGCGGTCGCCGCGAGTGTCCTCACCTCCTCCGGCGACGTCGGCACCGCGCTGGCCGACCGGCGGGCGGCCGAGGCGTTCACGCCCGACCCCACGATCGCCGGCTTCGCGGAGCGGACCGCCATGTCCGACCGCGGCCGCGCCCTCTACTACGCGTCGAGCCCGTCGGTCGAGCCGACCGCCGGCTTCAACGACCTCTGCGGCTACGGCGCCTCCGACGACATCGTCCTCGGCTGCTACACCGGCACCAGCATCTACATCTCGGACGTCGCCAACCCCGACCTCGACGGGATCCGCGACGTCACGGCGGCCCACGAGATGCTGCACGCCGCGTGGGTGCGGCTCGACGCGGAGGAGCAGGCCGAGCTGGGCGACGAGCTCGAGGCCGCGTACGAGACCCTCCCGCAGGACGGCACGATCGCCGAGCGCCTCGAGCTGTACCGCACCGGCGGCCTCGGCGAGCGCGTCAACGAGCTGCACTCGATCCTGGGGACCGAGGTGGCCGACCTGCCGCCGGCGCTCGAGGCGCACTACGCCGAGTTCTTCGACGACCGCTCGGTCGTCGTGGGCCTGAACGCCCGCTACGAGGCGGTCTTCACCGATCTCGAGAACCGCATCGAGGACCTGGTCTCCCGGATCGAGACGATGTACGCCGACCTCACGGCGCGGGTCGACGCGAACAACGCCGAGTACGACGCGCTCAACGTCGAGATCGACGACTTCAACTCGCGCGCCGACAGCGGCGACTTCGGATCGACGGCCGAGTTCGAGACGGAGCGCGCCGATCTGCTCGCCCGCAGCCAGGCCGTAGACGCCACCCGCGCCGCCATCGACGCGGACATCGCCGTGTACGACGGCCTGCGCTCGGAGCTGGAAGGCCTCAACTCCGATGCCGCGGCGCTGAACAAGTCGGTCGAGAGCCAGTAGCGCCCAGCGCCCGCGAAGGCCGCTGGGCGCACGGGCCTCCGGGCTCACGGCTCCCGCGCCGGTGCCGCGGGTAGGATCGCCGCATGGACTGGGAGCTGTGGAACCAGGGGCTGTGGGCCCTCGTGCCGACGATCACGGTCGGAGCCATCTTCTGGTTCCTGATGCGCGCCCTCATCCGCTCGGACCGCAACGAGCGCCGAGCGTACGACCGCATCGAGGCCCGCGAGCGCGAGCGCCGCGGCCTGCCTCCCCGCGACGCCTCCTGACCACCGCCGCCGCGCGGGTGCCTCCCGCGCCCGCTGAGCGGCTCCGCACGACGAACGAGGAGGCGCGGTGCCCGCACCCGACTGGGCCGTGATCCTCCCGATCGCGGCCGTCGTCGTCGAGCTCGCGGTCCGCGTGATCGCCGTCATCGTCGTGCCGCGGAACCGCCGTCCGACCACCGGCCTCGCCTGGCTGATGGCGATCTTCCTCATCCCGTACGTCGGCATCCTGCTGTTCCTCTTCATCGGGAGCTACCGGCTGCCGCGCAAGCGCCGCCGGAAGCAGCAGGAGATCAACCGGTTCATCCTGGAGTCGACCGACGGCATCGACCGCGTCGCCCGGGAGCACCCGTGGCCGCAGTGGCTGGAGTCGGTGGTCACCCTCAACCGCAACCTCGGCGCGATGCCGCTGGTCGGCGGGAACGACGCGCGCCTCCAGGGCGACTACGAGCAGACCATCCGCGCGATGGCCGCCGAGATCGACCGCGCCCGCCGGTACGTGCACTGCGAGTTCTACATCCTCGCCGCCGACTCGACCACCGCGCCCTTCTTCGACGCGCTCGACCGCGCGGTGGCGCGCGGGGTGCGGGTGCGGATCCTCCTCGACCACATCGCGTCGATCCGCGTGCCCGGCTACTACAGCGGCACCCATCGCCGGCTGCGTGCCCTCGAGCGGGCGGGCGCCTCGTGGTCGTACATGCTCCCTGTGCGGCCGTGGCGCGGCCAGTACCAGCGGCCGGACCTGCGCAACCACCGCAAGCTGCTGATCGTCGACGGCAACGCGGCCTTCATGGGCTCGCAGAACGTCGTCGACTCCAGCTACAACAAGCGCGGCAACATCCGTCGCGGCCTGCACTGGCACGACCTGATGGTGCGCCTCGAGGGGCCGGTGGTGCAGGGCATCAACGCCATCTTCATCACCGACTGGTACAGCGAGACCGACGAGCTGCTCCTGCGGGAGTCGGAGCCGATGGAGGCGCTGCAGCAGCGCGACACGATCGACTGCCAGGTGGTGCCGAGCGGCCCGGGGTTCGAGGGCGAGAACAACTTGCGGCTGTTCCTGACGCTGCTCTACTCGGCGCAGAAGTCGATCATCATCACCAGCCCGTACTTCGTGCCCGACGAGGCGATGCTCTACGCGATCACGACGGCGACCCGGCGGGGCGTGCACGTGGAGCTCTTCGTCTCCGAGATCGGCGACCAGGCCGTGGTCTACCACGCCCAGCGCTCGTACTACGAGACGCTGCTGACCGCGGGCGTGCGCATCTGGATGTACCGCAAGCCGACCATCCTGCACGCGAAGCACTTCACGATCGACGACGACGTCGCCGTGATCGGCTCGAGCAACATGGACATGCGCTCCTTCACGCTCAACCTCGAGGTCTCGCTCATGGTGCGCGGCTCGGAGTTCGTCGAGGACCTGCGCCAGGTGCAGCAGGACTACCGCGAGCACTCCCGCGAGCTGACCCTCCGCGAGTGGCGGCAGCAGCCGCTCCGCTCGACCCTGCTCGACAACCTGGCGCGGCTCACCTCGGCGCTGCAGTAGCGCGGCTCCCGTCCGCCCGCCGGCGGAGGATGCGTGGGACCGATTCGTCGCGCAAGTCCCTGTGCGGGCCGCCGCGCCCCGCGTAGCGTCGGAGCGTCCTCAGCACCATCCGGTTCCGCCTGCCCGGCGCCGGGTTCGAGAAGGGAACGGACATGACGGCATCCCGTACGACGCGCATCCTCATCCTCGGCGGCGGCTACGTCGGCCTGTACACGGCCTGGGGCCTCGAGAAGAGACGGGGGGAGGCGCCGATCGACGTCACCGTCGTCGAGCCGAACCCCTACATGACCTACCAGCCGCTGCTGCCCGAGGTCGCCGGCGGCCACGTCCAGCCGCGCCACGTCACGGTGCCGCTGGTCTCCGCGCTCAAGCGCACCCGCGTGATCCGCGGCGCGATCACCGGCGTGAGCCTCGCCGAGCGCAGCGCCACCGTCGCCGCGATGGACGGCTCCACCCGCACGATCGAGTTCGACCAGGTCGTCTTCGCACTCGGAGCCGTCACCCGCACCTTCCCCACGCCGGGTCTCGCCGAGCACGGCATCGGCTTCAAGACGGTGGAGGAGGCGGCGCACCTGCGCGACCGCGTCATCGAGAACATCGCGAAGGCGGCGCTCACCACCGATCCCGCCGAGCGTCGGCGCCTGCTCACCTTCGTCTTCGTCGGCGGCGGCTACACCGGCGTCGAGGCGCTGAGCGAGCTGCTCGACCTCAGCCGCAAGACGCTCGCCGCGCAGCCCTCGCTCTCGATGGGCGACGTCACCTGGCACCTCGTCGAGGCACTGGACCGGGTCGCCCCCGAGGTCGGTCCCGAGCTCTCGAAGTGGACGCTCGACCACCTCCGCTCGCGCGGCGTGCACGTGCACCTGAAGACGACGATGCCCTCCTGCGAGGACGGCGTCGTGGAGCTCTCCTCCGGCGAGCGCATCCCGACGGCCACGATCGTGTGGACCGCCGGCGTGAAGCCGAACCCGATCCTCGACGCGACCGACGCGCCCCGCGGGCCGAAGGGCCACGTCATGGCGGATGCACGCCTGCGGGTCATCCGCGAGGACGGCGAGCCGGTGGGCGGCGCCTGGGCGGCCGGCGACGGCGCGCAGGTGCCGGACCTCACCAGCGAGAAGCAGCCCGCGTACTACCCGCCGAACGCGCAGAACGCCGTTCGGCAGGCCAAGCTCCTGGCGCGCAACATCATCGCCGACCTCACCGGAGGCACCGTGGAGGAGTACCGCCACGCCTCCGTCGGGACCGTCGCCGAGTACGGCATCGGCAAGGGCGCGGGCCTGATCAAGGGCGTGAAGCTGCGCGGCCTCCCCGCCTGGCTCGCGCACCGCGCCTACCACGGAGCGGCGATGCCGACCCTGGACCGCAAGTGGCGGATCATCACGGGCTGGCTCGTCGACGCCGTCACTCCGCGCGACCTCTCGCCGATGAGCGCGCTGCAGGATCCGCGCCGAGCCTTCCGCGAGACGGCCGAGGCCACCGATCGCGAGGCCGCGGCGAAGGCCGCCGCGAAGAAGGAGTTGGACGCGTCCTGACGCACCGGTGAGAGCGCGGGAGTCGGGGTGGTCGAGCAGGATCATCGCGACTCCCGCGCTCCCGAGTCGTGGGCCCCGCCTCGGAGCGCCTCGGCCTGACGTCCTCGGCTCAGGCCCGGCGGCGCGGCTTGAGGCGCACGGTCGGCAGCACGGGCGCGGAGAGCGCGCGTCCGCCGTACCCGTCGACGGTGCCGAACGGTCCAGCGGGATCCGCCCCGGCGATCACGTCGGACTGCCAGCGCTCGCGGGCGGCCGCCACGTCGTCGTGGCTGCGGCCGACGAAGTTCCACCACATCACCAGCTCCTCGGCGAACGGCTCGCCGCCGAGCAGCACCACGCGGGCGCCCGCGTCCCCGGCCGTCAGCACCAGGTGCGAGCGGCCGGGCGCCAGGTAGGCGAGGTCCGAGCGCGGGACGTCCGCGCCCTCGACCGCCACGGGGCCGGCGTCGACGAGCACGCCGTACTCCCACGACTCCTCGACCGGCACCTCGACCCGGGCACCCGGCTCGAGGTCGATCTGGGCGGCGACCAGCGGAGTGAAGGTGCTCGCGGGCACCGACGCGCCCAGCATCCCTCCGACGAAGACGCGCACCAGCGCGCCGGGCAGCTCCACGGGCACGCCGCGGTGGTGCTCGAAGAACGGATCGACGAGCCGCGCCTCCTCGGGCAGCGCGACCCAGAGCTGCACCCCGTGCAGGACGGGCGCGCCCCCGGTCGAGACCTCCGAGTGCGAGATGCCGCGTCCGGCCGTCATCAGGTTGAGCTCGCCCGGGCGCACCACGGCGAGGCTGCCGACGCTGTCGCGGTGCTCGATCTCGCCCTCGAAGAGCCAGCTCACGGTCTGCAGGCCGGTGTGCGGGTGCGGCGGGACGTCCATCCCGGCCTCCTCGCCGAGCCGCACCGGGCCGTAGTGGTCGGCGAAGCACCATGCGCCGATCGTCGAGCGCGAGCGCTGGGGGAGGGTGCGGCGCACCTCGATCGCACGCGGACCGCCGAGCGGGACGAGCCGTGCCTCCAGGATCTCGACCGCGCCGGGCTCGCGAGGGACCGGCTCCGCGGCGACGGGGAGCTCGTCGGGATGCTCCTCCAGGTTGCTCATGCGGAAAGTGTATGCCTTCGCATGGACCGGCGGACGGGACCGCCGCCCGCACCCCTCCGGATCGCGTGCACGCCCAGGGCGAACAGGCCTGCTCACCGGGGGGAGCGCTGGTTACAGTCGACGTATCGGAGCCCACCCCTGCGGGTTCTGTAGGGAGTGACAGCATGTTCGAGAGATTCACCGATCGCGCGCGGCGCGTCGTCGTCCTGGCCCAGGAAGAGGCCAAGATGCTCAATCACAACTACATCGGCACGGAGCACATCCTGCTCGGCCTGATCCACGAGGGCGAGGGAGTGGCCGCCAAGGCGCTCGAGTCCCTCGGGATCTCGCTCGACGCTGTGCGCGAGCAGGTGCAGGACATCATCGGCCAGGGGCAGCAGCAGCCGACCGGCCACATCCCCTTCACGCCTCGGGCGAAGAAGGTCCTCGAGCTGTCCCTGCGCGAAGCGCTGCAGCTCGGCCACAACTACATCGGGACCGAGCACATCCTGCTCGGCCTCATCCGCGAGGGCGAGGGCGTCGCCGCTCAGGTGCTCGTCAAGCTCGGTGCTGACCTGAACCGCGTGCGCCAGCAGGTCATCCAGCTGCTCTCCGGCTACCAGGGCAAGGAGCAGGTCGCCGTGGGCGGTGAGCAGCAGCAGCCTCAGGGGGGATCGCAGATCCTCGACCAGTTCGGACGCAACCTCACCCAGGCGGCGCGCGACAACAAGCTCGACCCGGTCATCGGGCGCGAGAAGGAGATCGAGCGGGTCATGCAGATCCTCTCCCGCCGCTCCAAGAACAACCCCGTCCTGATCGGCGAGCCCGGCGTCGGCAAGACCGCCGTCGTCGAGGGCCTCGCCCAGGCGATCGTGCGCGGCGACGTGCCCGAGACGCTGAAGGACAAGCAGCTCTACACGCTCGACCTCGGCTCACTCATCGCCGGGTCCCGCTACCGCGGTGACTTCGAGGAGCGCCTGAAGAAGGTCACGAAGGAGATCCGCACCCGCGGCGACATCATCACCTTCATCGACGAGATCCACACCCTCGTCGGCGCAGGGGCCGCTGAGGGCGCGATCGACGCCGCCTCGATCCTCAAGCCGCTGCTCGCCCGCGGCGAGCTGCAGACCATCGGCGCGACCACGCTCGACGAGTACCGCAAGCACTTCGAGAAGGACGCCGCTCTCGAGCGCCGCTTCCAGCCGATCCAGGTCGCGGAGCCGTCGCTGCCCCACACGATCAACATCCTCAAGGGGCTGCGCGACCGCTACGAGGCGCACCACAAGGTGTCCATCACCGACGGCGCGATCGTCTCGGCGGCCAATCTGGCCGACCGCTACATCAGCGACCGCTTCCTCCCCGACAAGGCGATCGACCTGATCGACGAGGCCGGCGCACGCCTGCGCCTCTCGATCCTCTCGGCGCCGCCGGAGCTGCGCGACTTCGACGACCGCATCGCCGTGGTCCGCTCCGCCAAGGAGGCCGCGATCGAGGACCAGGACTTCGAGAAGGCCGCGTCGCTGCGCGACGAGGAGAAGCAGCTGCTCGGTGAGCGCCTGCGCCTCGAGAAGCAGTGGAAGTCGGGCGACGTCAAGGCCACCGGCGTGGTCGACGAGGGCCTGATCGCCGAGGTCCTCGCCCAGGCGACGGGCATCCCGGTCTTCAAGCTCACCGAGGAGGAGTCCTCGCGGCTCGTCTTCATGGAGAAGGCCCTGCACCAGCGCGTCATCGGCCAGGAGGAGGCCATCGCGGCCCTCTCGCGGACGATCCGCCGCACCCGCGCGGGCCTCAAGGACCCCAAGCGCCCCTCGGGCTCGTTCATCTTCGCCGGCCCCACGGGCGTCGGGAAGACCGAGCTGGCCAAGGCGCTCGCCGAGTTCCTCTTCGACGACGAGAACGCGATGATCTCGCTCGACATGTCGGAGTACGGCGAGAAGCACACCGTCTCGCGGCTGTTCGGCGCCCCTCCCGGGTTCGTCGGCTTCGAGGAGGGCGGCCAGCTCACCGAGAAGGTGCGCCGCAAGCCGTTCAGCGTGGTCCTCTTCGACGAGATCGAGAAGGCGCACCCGGACATCTTCAACTCGCTCCTCCAGATCCTGGAGGAGGGTCGACTGACCGACGGCCAGGGCCGTGTCGTCGACTTCAAGAACACCGTCATCATCATGACCACCAACCTCGGTGCTCGTGACATCGCCGGTGGTCCCGTCGGGTTCCAGATCGAGGGCGACAACGCCACCGGCTACGACCGCATGCGCGGCAAGGTCAACGAGGAGCTCAAGAAGCACTTCAAGCCCGAGTTCCTCAACCGCGTGGACGACGTCATCGTCTTCCCGCAGCTGTCGAAGCCCGAGCTGCTCCAGATCGTCGACCTCTTCATCAAGCGCCTGGGCGACCGCCTGCTCGACCGCGACATGACGGTGGAGCTGACGCAGCCGGCCAAGGAGCGCCTGATCGAGGTCGGATTCGACCCGGCCCTCGGTGCGCGCCCCCTGCGCCGGGCGATCCAGCGCGAGATCGAGGACCAGCTGTCCGAGCGGATCCTGCACGGAGAGCTCGGCGCCGGAGACCACATCCACGTGGACTTCGCCGACAACAGGTTCGTCTTCACCACGACCCCGCGCCTGATCTCGATCAGCGCCGGCGCGTCCACCGGAGCGGCCACGGCCGGCCCGGCGACGCCCGACCTGATGTCGTAGCAGGCTGCCGAACGACCCCGTGCCCGTCCCCTCTCGCGAGGGGGCGGGCACGTCGTCGTCCGGGGGTGGGCGCCTGCTCGCAGGATCCCGCGCCCGGTGCGGCCTAGGCTTGTCGAATGGCCGATTGGAAGTACCCGGTGCGCCGCGCGCGCACGAGCGATGTCCCCTTCATCCAGGAGCTCAGCGAGCCGCTCGTGAACGAGCGCATCCTCCTGGGCAAGGACCGCGTGGTGCTCTACGGCGCCGTGCAGGAGTTCCGCATCGCCGAGGACGGGCACGGGACGGCGATCGGCTGCGGTGCGCTGCATGTGATGTGGGACGACATCGCGGAGGTGCGCACCCTCGCGGTCGCGCAGGACTGGCTCGGGAGGGGTGTGGGCCACCACATCCTGGAGCGCCTCGAGAACGACGCGCGCGAGCTCGGCCTGAAGCGCCTGTTCTGCCTCACCTTCGAGGTCGACTTCTTCGCCCGCCACGGCTTCGAGCCGATCGGCGAGAAGGTCGTCGACCCCGAGGTCTACGCCGAGCTGCTCCGCTCTCCCGACGAGGGAGTCGCCGAGTTCCTCGACCTCGCCCGGGTGAAGCCGAACACGCTCGGCAACACCCGCATGCTGAAGACGCTCTGACCGCCGCCACGTCGTAGCCTGTCCCGGTGACTCCGCCGCCCCGCCGCCTGCCCTCCCGGGTCTACCGGCGACGCCGCGCCGGAGTGCTGCTCGCGCTGGTCGTCATCGTCGCGGGCCTGGCAGTGGTGCTGTCGCTGCTCCCGCGGATGACCGGCTCCGACGCCGCGTCGAGCCCCACGCCGACCGTCGTGCTGCCGACGCTCTACCCGACCACCTCGCCCGGTGCGACGCCCGGCGCCGCACCCGCCTGCACGGCCGACTCCGTCGCCGTCACCGCGGTCACGGACGCCACGAGCTACGCGCCCGGCGAGGATCCGCAGCTCTCGCTCTCGCTGGCCAACATCTCGAGCACCGACTGCGTGATCGACGCGGGCACGAGCAAGCAGGTCTTCACGATCACGAGCGGCTCCCAGCAGATCTGGACCTCGACCGACTGCCAGACCGGCGCGGCCGATCTGCCGGTGCTCCTCCAGGCGGGCCGCTCGGTGATGGGCAGCGCGCTGACGTGGGACCGCACCCGCTCCTCCGCCGACACCTGCTCCGGCGGACGCGAGGCGGTCGAGGCGGGCGGCGCCGCCTACAACCTGTCGGTGTCGGTCGCCGGCATCCCCTCGGGCTCGCCCACGCAGTTCCTGCTCCAGTAGTCCGCCCGGGGGACGTGCCGGGCGTGCGTCGGCGCGTAGCATCGCAGGCATGTGGGGGCTGCTCGGCGCGATCCTGTCCGCCTCGACCGGCCGGGCGGGGGTGGTCGCGCGGCGCGCGGCGGCCGTGGCCCTCGCGGTCCCGCTGCTGGTCGGCGGAGCGGCGGCGCAGGCCGTGGCGGCTCCGCACCCTGTCGCGGCTCCGCAGCCCGTCGCGGGTGTCGTGCGCGCGGATGTGGACGGCTTCCGGTTCTCGGAGTACTCGGCCGACTTCCGCCTCGACCGCGACGAGGAGGGCCGCTCTACGCTGACCACCGTCGAGACCTTCGTCGCCGAGTTCCCGCCGTCGCAGAACCGCGGCATGCAGCGCGCGATCCCGCTCGACTACGAGGGGCACCCGACCGACGTCGACCTGGTGTCCGTCACCGACGGCGACGGGGCGGCGCGGCCGGTCGGCACCGAGCGCGGGGACGGCTTCCTCCTGGTCACCAGCGCAGCGGACGAGTTCGTCAGCGGCAGCCAGACCTATGTCTTCACCTACACGCAGCACAACACGACCCTGCCTGGATCCGGCACGCGCAGCGGCGAGGACGAGTTCTACTGGGACGTCAACGGCACGGGCTGGCGCCAGTCCTTCGACCGCTACGACGTGCGCGTCGAGCTCGCCGGTTCGCTGGCCTCCGCCGCGACGGGGACCGTCAGCTGCTACCGGGGGCCGGAGGGCTCGACGACGCCCTGTCCGATCGGCCGCGACGGCGCGGTCGTCACGGCATCGGGGGAGTCGCTGGCTCCGGGGGAGAACGTGACCGTGGCGATCGGCTTCGCTCCCGGGACCTTCACGCCGCGCGACGACCGCTACCTCGCCTCCGGCTGGTCCTGGGTGCAGCTGGGCGGCCTCGCCGCGGTCCTGATCGGCCTCGCGCTCGCCGTGCACCGCCGCCGGACCGTGCTCCGCGACGCTCCCGGCCGCCCGACCGTCGTCGCCGAGTACGACCCGCCCGCGGAGGGGCTGTTCCTCTCCGCCGCGCTGCTGCGGAAGACGTCGAAGGCCCCCGCGGCCGGACTCCTGGACGCCGCCGTCCGCGGTCTCGTGCGCATCGAGGAGACGGGGGAGGGGCGGAAGCAGGAGTACGCCGTGCGGGTGCTCGACCCCGCGACGACGCCGACGCGACGCGCGGGACGCCCGCGGCCCCTCGCCTCCGACGACCGCGAGTTCCTCGACATCGCCCTCGGCCGGGTGCCGGGGACGGTGCGTGAGCTCTCCGGCAAGGACAAGGAGTTCGGCAAGGCCGTCGGACAGTTCCAGACCGCGCTGGGCAACCGGGTGACCGAGGCGGGACTGAAGAAGGCCGGGACGATCGGCGGCAGCGTGCTCGTGATCGTCCCGCTGCTGCTGGGTGTCATGGCCGCCTTCCTGGGCGCGATCCTCCTGATGACCCGCTCCTTCGGCGGAGCGCTCCCGCTCGTGCTGATGCTGGTCGCGATCGTCGCGGCCGTCGTCGGGACGATCCTGGTCTCGAGGGTGCCGCTGACGGCCGCGGGCGCGGAGCTGCGCGACCATCTGCGCGGGCTCGAGCTGTACATCCGCCTGGCCGAGGCCGACCGGATCGCGATGCTGCAGTCGCCCCGCGGGGCGGATCGGCGCACGGTCGGACCGGTCGAGGTGGTCGAGGTGACGGAGCGCCTGCTGCCGTGGGCCGTGCTCTTCGGTCTCGAGAAGGAGTGGTCGGCGGAGCTCGCGTCGGCCTACGAGCGCACCGGCGAGGAGCCGGTCTGGTACTCCGGACCGAACGGCTTCCACGCGGCGGCGGGGGCGGCGTCTAGGGGCAGGCTGCGACGGGCGGCCGCGGCGGATCGGACGCGTGCGGTGGTCGCGGGGAGCCGTCGGGAAGTGCCCACGGAGCCGGTGTTCGCCTCCGGTGTCGATGCTCGACGATGCGGTGGTCGGGGGCACCCGCGGCTCCGAGCGGTGGACGGGTGCCTGTGCAGCGTGCCGGGGACGCGGCCGTCAGTGCGTAGGAACCCGCTCCGGACGGATGCGCTCGGGAACGGGGACGAGCGCGTGGGTGATCGCGCTCGAGAGGGTGAAGGCGCTGGAGTCGAGGTGCGAGGAGTGCCCGAGTCGTGTCGCTTCGGAGGCGCGCTGCTTCGCTCCTGAGGCGGGCCGGATGTCTCCCGAGAGGCTGATCTCGCCGAACGCGGCGATCCCGGGCCGCAGCGGCGTGTAGGCGTGGGCGGAGGCGATGGCGACCGCGATCGCCAGGTCCGCCGCCGGCTCCATGAGCTTCACGCCGCCGACGGTCGACACGTAGACGTCGCAGCGCCGCAGGGGGATGCCCGCCTGCCGCTCGAGGACCGCGAGGATCATCGCGACCCGGGACGCGTCGACTCCGTTCGTGACGCGGCGCGGGTGCTCGCCGTCGTTCGCGATCACGAGCGCCTGGATCTCGACGGGGAGCGCGCGGCGTCCCTCCATCGCGACCGTGACGCAGATGCCCGGGGTGGGGAAGCGGGTGCGGCTGAGGAACAGACCGCTCGGGTCGGGGATCTCGGCGATGCCCTCGGCGGTCATCTCGAAGCAGCCGACCTCGTCCGTCGGGCCGAAGCGGTTCTTGAGCGAGCGGACGAAGCGCAGCGCCGTCTGCCGGTCGCCCTCGAAGTGGCAGACCACGTCGACCAGGTGCTCGAGCAGGCGCGGCCCCGCGATGGAGCCGTCCTTCGTGACGTGTCCGACGAGCACGAGGGGGAGCGCCCGCTCCTTGCAGACGCGGATGAGGGTCGCGGCGACCTCGCGGACCTGGCTGGGACCGCCGGGCAGGCCGTCGACGGTGTCGCTCGCGACCGTCTGCACCGAGTCGACGATGAGCAGGTCCGGCCGGACCTCGTCGATCTGGCCGAGCACGGTGGCGAGGTCGGTCTCGGCCGCGAGGAAGAGGCTGTCGTGCATCGCGCCGGTGCGCTCGGCCCGCATGCGCACCTGCGCGGCCGACTCCTCCGCGCTGACGTAGAGGACCCGCTGGCCCTCGGCCGCGGCGCGGCTCGCGACCTCGAGCAGGAGGGTCGACTTGCCCACGCCGGGCTCTCCCGAGAGCAGCACGACCGCGCCGGAGACGATCCCGCCGCCGAGCACGCGGTCGAGCTCGCCCACGCCGGTGGGGCGGTGCGCCGCCGACGTGGTCTCGATCTCGGTGATGGGCCGCGCGATGCGGCCGGCGGCCGGAGCCACAGCGGCGACCGCACGGACGAGGCCGGTGCGCTCGGTGCTCTCGATCACGGAGCCCCACTGCTGGCACTCGCCGCAGCGGCCTACCCACTTCGCGGTCGTCCATCCGCACTCCGAGCAGCGGTACGGGGCGGTGCGCGTCTTCGAGGAGGCCATGAGGTCCTTTCGGGGCGGAGGAGGGGGACGAGCGCGACGCTACGGGGGACCCCCGACACCGCCGCTCATTCGAACGTGTCTTCGACAGTACCGTCGACCACCGACGCCGGGAGCGGGGCGCGCCAGGCCGGGGGAGAGGTCTCGTGGAAGCCGTCTGTGGAGGAGCGTCGTCGCGGAGGGGCGGAGGCGGAGGATCGCGCCTCGGAAGACGACGCCGCCCCGAGCGCCGCTCCGTCGGCGTCGGACGTCTGCGGGAGACTGGGGGACATGCCCTCGACAGTGCACGTCCTCAAGTCCGGCCGCCCGCTCGGAGTCAGCTGGTCCGGCCCCGAGGGCGCCGAGCGGGTCGTCGTCCTGGCGCATCCCGCTCCCGGCTCCTCGGACTTCGACCCCGACCCGGAGGCGACCGCGCGCCACGGGGTGCGCCTGCTCTCGTTCGACCGCCCGGGCTACGGCGCCTCCTCCCTCCTGACCGACCTCGACCCCGCCGGAGCGGGCGTCGGCGCCAGCCCCGAGCAGGCCGCCGCCGACCTCGCCGAGTACCTCGCGACCGTCGGCATCGCCTCCGTCAGCGCCGCCGGCTGGTCGGCGGGAGGCCGCGTGGCCCTCGCGCTCGCCGCGAATTACCCCGGCCTCGTGGAGCGAGTCGCCGTGATCGGCACGCCCGCTCCCGACGACGCCGTGCCGTGGGTCGGCGACGAGAACCGCGCCGAGCTCGCCCGCCTGGCCGACCTCCCGCTCGACGAGGCCGTCCGCTCGCTCACCCGCACGCTCGAGGGCGCCTTCGGCCCGACCCCCGCCCCGGACGCCCTGCTCGGGATGCTCGGCTCCGGCGACGCTGACACCGCGGTGCTCGAGACCCCCGGAGTCCGCGAGCGCCTCTCGCGCATGCTCGAGTGCGCTGCCGCCCAGGGCGCCCTCGGCATGGCCGCTGATCTCATCGGCTACGGCGTGCAGGAGTGGGGCTTCGCCGTCGAGTCCGCCGAGCCGCCCGCGCTCCTCCTCTACGGCGCCGAGGACGCGGTCGCCGGCCGCCGCCATGCCGAGTGGTACGCCGCACGGCTGCCCGACTCCCGCCTCGAGGTCGTGCCCGGCCGCGGCCACCTGCTCGCGATTCCGGAGTGGGACCGTGTGCTCGGCTTCCTCCTCCCCGCCTGACGGCGGCCGGTCCGCTCGATTGGCGCGACTTCCGGCCGTCGCGTACACTCGACCCCGGTACCGTGTCCGAGCGGCCGAAGGAGCATGTCTCGAAAACATGTGTGGGCTTGCGTCCACCGTGGGTTCAAATCCCACCGGTACCGCCAACGAGACGGCCCCCTACATCGCAGTCATACTGCGGAAGTAGGGGGCCTTTCGCTTTGCCTTGAGTAGCTCTTGCCCACTATTTGCCCACAACCGCGCGCGACCGGGCGTGGTCCATTGCGACGGCCACGGCGTCCAGGTCGTCGTCGAACAGGTCAGCGTAGGTGTCGAGCGTCATCGCTGCCGACGCGTGCCCGAGCATCCGCTGCACAGCCTTCACGTTGGCCCCGGAAGAGATCGCCAGAGACGCGGCGGTGTGTCTGAGTCCGTGCAGCGTGATCGTGGGGAAGTGCGGATCAGCGGTCTGGATCTTTCGGAGCCCCGAAACGAACCAGCCGCGGCGCCCATCGGGCGTCCTGACATAGCTGACACCGTCCCCGAAGAGGATGCTCGTCGGGTCGCGTCCCTCCGTCAGCGAGCGCATCGGCTCGTCTAGGAAGGGCGGGAACGGCACCGACCTGGCCTCGTGCGACTTTGGTGTGCCGACGATGATTCGACCGCCAACACTCACCGCGTTCTCACGCACCTGCACTCGTCGGCGCTTGCGGTCCACGTCGCCCACGCGAAGCCCAGTGGCCTCTCCCCAGCGCAGGCCGGTGTAGGCGAGGAACTCCACCAAGGTGCCGTTCTTGCCGGCGGCCTCAGCAAGGGTGTGCACCTGCTGGTGAGAGAGGTAGACGCGCCGCTTCCCGGTCTTCCGTGGCAGGTCGATACCTCGCGCCGGGTTAGAGAGGATGCGGCGGTCCTTGACTGCCGCATCGAGGATCGCAGCGAGGACGCCGTAGGCGCGCAGAACGGTCGTCGCACTCTTGCTCGTCGTGCCAGCCTTCTCGTCGCCGGTGGTCATCGCGGATACCCAGCTCTGCACCTCCGAGTGCTGCACGGCGTGGGCTGGAGTACGGCCCCATCGCGGCTCCACGTAGAGGCGCCATGCGATCTTCGACAGGTCGCAGCGATGATGGCTTCAGGTGCGTGCGTGACGCGAGCCACCCGGCCCCGAGCTCGCCGATGCTGATTCTGCTCATGGTCGGGTCGACGTACTCGCCTCGAGCTTTCGACACCTCGACGGATGCCAGGAATAACACGGCATCGCGCTTAGTCCTGAAGCCGCGCTTGTCGGTCTGCGACCGGTCAGGCTTCTCTACCAGTCGGGCGCTGAAGGCGTCGCGGACTGGACTGCTGCAGTGGATGACAGCGGGTTCGCAGCGGAGCAGGCGCGCCTCGCGATGGACAACCTGAAGGGGGACGTCGACGCTCTCGGCGGGTCCCTCGAGACGGCTCTCATCAAGTCCGGCTCGACGGCGAATGGCACGCTGCGGGCGCTCACTCAGACGGCGACGGGCCTGATCAACGGCTTCAACGATCTGCCCGCACCGATTCAGGGCACCGCATTCACTCTCACCGCGGTAGCTGCGGCGACGGGCCTCGCGGGAGGCGCAGCCCTGATCGCAGTCCCGAAGATCGCAGCTATGAAGGTCGCGATGGCCGATCTGAACGTCAGCGCAGGCAAGCTCGGCCGCGGCATCGCTCTCGTGGGAGGAGCGATCACCGCCGTCTCGGCAGGCCTCGCGATCGTCGGGCAGCACTACGCAGATGTGTCCGCGAACGCCGAAGCGCTGACGGGCACACTTGACCAGCAGACGGGCGCGTTCACGGACAGCACCCGCGCGATGGTCGTCGGCATTCTGCAGCAGAAGGGCGCCTACGGTGACGCGGCCCGTGCGGCGGGCATCTCGCAGAAGGAACTCACTGACGCCATCCTCGAAGGCGGGTCCGCTCTCGAGGAGGTGCAGTCGAAGCTCTCCGCGGAGAACACCCTATTCAGCTTCTTCGACGGCACGGGTATCGCCGCCGGCAACGCCTCGGCTGCGATCGGCGACGTCGAGAAGTCTCTCGACAAGTCGGTTGAGGGCTACCGGAACGCGAAGGCAGCGAACGAAGGGCTCACCGAGGCATCGGACGGCAGCGCGGAGTCCGCGACCACCGCAGCTGAGGCCTACATCACGGAGGCCGATAGCGTCGACCAGCTCGTCAGCCGCATGACGGAGCTGTTGGACGCGGTGAACAAGGCGAACGGCGTGAACCAGGATGCCGTTTCGCAGAACATCGCCTATCAGCAGTCCCTCTCCGACGTCGATGCGCAGATCCAGAAGGCGCGTGACGGCGTGGAGGGCTACTCGCTCGGACTGGACACGAACACCCAGGCCGGGCGCGACAACTACGGGATGCTGCTCGAGGTCGCGAAGAACGGCCAGGCGGCGGCTAAGGCACAGTTCGACGCGACCGGGCGGACCGACGAGTATCGGACCGCGCTCGAGAACAGTCGCCAGGCCGTTTATGACCGCGCACTCGCCCTCACCGGAAACGCGGAGGCCGCGCAGGCCATCGCGGACAACATCGCGGCGATCCCCTCCGAGACCGACTGGAAGGTGATCGCGGAGACTGCAACCGCCCAGCGGAACGTTGACAACTTCGTCCGCACGAACAACGGGCGGTCGATCACGATCACTGTGAACGAGGCGCTGGGTGAGCGCGTCGCGCGTGGACCCGGCGGCGCCGGCGGAATCGTCGCCACGTCCGCCAACGGCAACATGTTCGACTACGTCATGTCGGCGACGGCAAGGGCGACGAACGCGCTGGCATTCGCGAACGGAGGGTTCGCGCCCGGCATCTACGCCGGACGCACTGAATCGATCCACAAGTTCGCCGAGCCGGAGACGCGCTGGGAGGCGTACATCTCGGGCAAGCCTGGCCAGGAAGCTCGGAACATTGCGATCTGGGAGGAGGCGGGCAAGCGGCTCAGCGCATTCGAGAGCATCGACCCGCGCACCCTCTCGCCCATGCCCGCGCACTACTCGACGTCCACCGTCGACAACAGCAGGACCGTGGCACCGACCGTCTCGCTCGGATCGGGGAACACGTTCTACAGCTACGACCCGACGGAGATGGCTCGGCAGCAGACCCGAGAGATGAACCGCGCCCTGACGCTCTCAGGCCTCCGCTGACGGGTGGGGCGGGTACTCCCTCGAGTGCCCGCCTCTGCCCGGCAGTGTGACGGAGCATCCTCTCTCGCCCGCTTGGTCGGAACTGCTCGCGCGCATTCGCGTTGGCGGAGGAGGACTTCGACGTTTCAATCCCACAGGTGCCGCGGAGATGTCGGAGCGGACAGTTACGATGCTGAAATGACCTCCAGCGGCCAAGGCCAGCGCTCGCCGGGCCAGTCTCGCTGCGTCCACCCGCGCCAGCCGCCGATGGACTGGCACGACTACGTCGATGAGGATGACGACGCCGTCGAGCACTTCGCCGAGTGGCTGAGCACTCTCAAGCCCTTCGCGCGTCGTGACGTCATCGCGATGATGGACACGCTCGAGGCCCGAGCGAGCCGGGGCGAGGTCGTGATCCCTGACGACGCGAGGCTTCCTGGCGACCTCGACGCGATCAGGTCCGATCCAGACATTTACGAGCTCAAGTGGACTTTGCTCTCGAAGAAGATCCGTCAGTACCACGCCGAGCCTCGGCTCCTTCCGGACCACCTCGTCCGCTTGCATCTGCACATCAAGGTGGACTCCGGGCGCGGTGACGACAGCGCCGACGCGCAACAGCAGGTCGAGATCGACAAGGCTGTCGCGCGCTACCACGATGGCGAACCGTCCACCTGGGGCGTGTGGCGTACCCCTACACAACCTCCAGGTTGTCGCCCTATAGTGTGACCATGCCCAAGCTCAGCGAGATCGTCGACCGCGTACGCCAAGGTGCGGAGTACCGGCGTGCCAGAAAGCTTGCCGAGAACGACTACGCACTGATCGCTGCCCTCGTCGAGGTGCGTGACGTTGCGGGGCTCAGGCAGAAGGACGTGGCGGACCTGCTCGGCGTCTCCCAGCAGGCAGTGTCGAAGTTCGAGCGCTTCGACGGAGACCCTCGCCTCTCGAGCATCCGTCAGTATGCGGCCGCGGTCGGGGCGCTCATCGAGCACTCCGTGACGGTCGACGACGGTCGGGCCGAGAGCGGGCCCGTTTGGTCGCGTGGAAGTTTCCTCGGTGCGTCCCCCTCGGTTGCTTCATGGCAGGGGGGCACGACAAACGGTGTCCAGACCCCAGACATGCTTGTCGCTCAGAAGAGGACGGACTTCGCAATTGCGGCCTGACTCTCTGGGTGACGCCGTGGAAGCAAGGCATTTGGAGAGCATCCAAGAACTGGTGCGCGTTGCTGACCTCGATGACGTGGTTCACTACGAAATTCGCGGTGTCCTCGTGCCCGAGCGGCCGGAAGACTTCGAAGCCAATTCCTATCGCATCGACTTCGCTGAGCTAGTTCGCCCCGAAGATGCATTTGCGCGGTACCGGCTCGCATTTGAGGCGGAGGATGCCAATTACTTAGTTGATGTCGGCGCCCACTATTCCTTCTCGGAGCCTGTCACGTTTGACCGCGCTGACTGGGTGCAATTTGCGGAGGAGGTTGCCTTCATGGTGGTCTTCCCATTCCTCCGGGAAGCCGTTTTCAGTGCCGCGGCTCGGCTAGGGCGCCCAGCTCCCGTTCTCGGGCTCATGAAGCGTGGCGAGTTCCGGATTGAGAGCAAGGAAGATACTGGCGCACAGGCGTGAAATGAGGCAGTATCTCACGGTGCCACAGCCCGTAGCGTTACATGGCGGAGCGTCGCTGAGCGCGTGAACGATGACAAGAAGCTCGCTGTTCCCTCTAACTCGACAGTGCCCGATGGGTCGGCGCCGGGCCGAGAGCCGCGAACTTGAGCAGCGGTTCGACAAGACTTTCGGCTACTAACCCGGAAATCGGAGAGTGATCTCAACAGCATGACGGACATTCGACGCAGAATCGAAGACTGGTGGCCGGCGCTACCCGAGGCTCTCCGCAGCGAGCTGCGAACCAAGCTCGACCGCGAACCGATGAGCGCGAACGCCGTTGTCGCCGTTACCCATGCTCGGGGTGTTGGGCCTGCAGCCGTCACCTTGGTAGACGGCGAAGCAGTAGACTCACCACAGTTCTTCCTCGGCGCGGAGGACTACGCGTGGATCGCGGACCGCCGCGAGTTGGACGCCACTAGGGCCGCACTCGACTCCGCGATCCCGGACGACCCCGGCGCCGTAGATCGCGCCATCCCTCGCGACGACGAGGCGTTGCGGAACCTCTTCCCTGGTCCGCCGGAAGACATCCGGACCATGCGGTTCTAACGAGCGCTCCTGTCGGTGCCCGCGTCCGCGGTTGGCGCTCGTCGGGCGGAGTCTGGATGGGACAGGCGACATCTGCCACGCTTTGTGCCCCTCGGGGGCCGCATGCGCGGTCGTCGTATTCGACGTGATGGACGCAAGCGCGAGGTCTCGGCCCACTCTGCCTCGGTCTATTGCGGGAATCGTACCCGCAGGAAGAGCGGTGCCGGCCAAGTCGCGGTACGCTCTAGCTAGCGATGAGCTCGCGGTAACGCTTTGCTGCTTTCGCAGTCTTCAACTTGCGCGCTGGTACCCGACGCTGCCGATCAAGTATGGCGACGTCTTCGGTATCGATCACGCCGCTAGCGGCTGCGGTGTCGATGATGCGCCCTGCGTAGATGGCGTCCCAGGAGCCAAACGGCAGCGACTTAGCAGAAAAGAGCTCCTCTTCTGCGTCGATGTACTCGCCGTAGCGCACGACCTCGGATCGCACGACCTCCAGCTCTTGTGTCGAGACGTCCTCATAGTTCGGGCGAAGGGAGCGCTGGAGACGTAGGACCGAATTTTCGAGCAGGTTCGCGGACTCGGCAGCAGCGTTGCTTGCAACCTGGAGGCCATCGATAGCTCGGCGATGCGACAGGAACGACCACGTTGCCGCAAGTGCAGCGAACGCGGAAGCAACAGCGCAAGCTAACATAAATATGGTCATCGGCACGCCTGTCCAGTCGGTCTCTATTTTGCTTTCAGCAAGCGGTCTAGCTTACTGCCATTGCTCGCCCCTTGCGCCTTCAAGTCCACCAAATGACCCGTGAACGCGTCAGCGATCTTGTCGAGGGAGTTGGATGCGCGGGTGTTCGCGTCGCCCACTTGCTTCATCGCGACCGCCGCTGCGTCGAACTTCGAGGAGCCGTCCATCCGAAGGATGTTCCCATGGATCAAGTTTAGGACGGCCGTCAAGACCCCAGTGCCAGCGACAATAATTGAGGCAATCTCACTCGCTGTCACTCTGGACCCCTTCGAGCGACCACGGCGCTAGCTCGATCCCGTTCACAGCGTCGCGCAAGCTTGCCAGTTGCCCCTGCAATTGTTGTGACTGCTTGATTAGTGCGTCGAGTTGGCTGATCGGAATCTGAACAGAAATCGCTTCAGCCCCGCCAACGGACTCGTCGAACTCGAGCCGGGCTGTTATTACTGGGGCGACAGTTCCGGGGGAAGCAAATTCAATGAATCTTAGATCCAGACTCATATCCACGTTGTTTAGGATAGGAAGAAAACGATCTCGTTTTCGAATCCCACGAATGCGAGCTGCGGCGCCCGGGCTTTCCGCTAACAGCTCTTCGATAACCACAAGTACGGTCGGGTCGAGCGTGGGGAAGCCGGTCTTGATATCCGCAAGTACCTCTTCGCGCCCCTCTCGGTGGGCAATCTCCCAGAGGAGACGGTACGCGGCGACCGCCCGCTTCCAGTCGTCATCGTCTAGGTCGGTTGAGTCATCGGGCAACGGAATGTCGCTTGTCAGCGACAGCCGGAGGACTGCTTGCATCTCGACGGCGCGCTGAATAACGTCACTCAACGAGTCTCGGAACGAAGGCAACGTCAGCATTGATCCGACGGTCGTCACATCGAGCACCTTCCTGCAAGTTTACGTCTGGGCTGAAGCTAGCAGATCTGCCGTACCGGGAGGCCACCCCCCTCAGAGGCGGTCCGCATCCCCCCCCGCGATGGAGTGACAGGTCAGCGCTTCCGCACTGCCGAGTGGCACGTACCGGGAGTGTCGGTGGTCCCGGCCAACATCGGCGCACGTCGCACCACTGGACGCCGCTCTCGATGGTCTCCCGCTCGGTCCGGCCCCACGAGTGGCGCATGGGCGACCAGCGCGAGGAGCTCGGCTGGATTCGTCTCGTCGAGTACCAGGGGCAGCCGACGTTCGTGTGCGTCACGCGAGACGAGTGGATCGTCGGGTGCGGGGACACGCTCCGCGACGCTGCAGAGGCGTTCCTGGCGTGGCGCCGTAACTAGCGCTGACCTCGAGCGCTGTCAGCACCCCTGCCCCTGGCTTGAGGTCCGAACTCCTCGAACCCTGCGTCGAGGATGTGCCTCAGACCGACCAGCAGGAGACCGAGCAGGAAGATGATGCCGGCGACGTACCCGTTGCCCACATCCATCTGCACGATCGCGCGCACGACGAGTAGCCACGAGAGGACGACCGCGAACGGACCGAGGTACGGAAGCGCGGCATCGATCAGGGGCTCCCACTTCACCGACCGATCGTAACCAGAGGCTTCCAGTTCCCGGGAACCGGAAGTGTGCTGGCTGTGCCACTGTCGACGATGATCCCCGCAGATGACGAGATTCCCGTTCCCCTTTCCGAGATGGCGCGCCGGCTGAACACCTCCCCCGACACCGTGCGCCGCATGGCGAAGGCTGGCACGATCCCCGCCTTCAAGGTCGGTCGCGACTGGCGGTTCTTCCCGTCCCTCGTGATCGCGGAGCTGTCGAAGCCCCGCGACCCGTGGGCGAAGTCCAGCCACTCCCGCAACGCACGCAGGAGGCCGATGTAAGTCGGTGCGGCTAGTGACGTCGGCAGGGTGGCCATCACGACGTCAAAACGCGCCTAGACGCTCGCGCGGCGCAGCTCGGCCAGGAACGACGTCCCCAAGGTCCGCAGGATGCGGTCAGCCTCGGCAACGGTCATCGGTGACTTGCACGTCAACTTCCGATGGATCGTGCTCTCTGACATTCCGATGCGCCGAGCGATCCACGCGTGCGACCGGCGGCTGCGATTGACCGCGTCGATGACGGCGGCGGTTCCAGGGTCGGTGTGCAGAGCATCGTTCATGCCCGGACACTACGGGTGCCCGCGTGGCCGCGGTTGCGGATCTGTCGGAAGTGACGGCATCACGTGCGGCAAGTGGTGCGGCGGGGGGCTCTCATCCAGAGCTCTGACGCGTAGCAAGCTGTCGGCTTAGGCCCCCTAAGTGGCCTGGCGGAGCAAGCTATAGACATACCCGGGGTAAGTCGGCTTGGTCCCCTCCAACGGTCGTCGTCGGGTTCGGTTGCACCTGGGCCTGAGGTCGTCAGTCGCCGGAGGCGGCGTGGGGGCCCTTACGCTGGCGCTCCGCGTCTATGTCGCGCACGATCGCGTTGACGGCCAGGTGGGCGGAGAGGGCATCAGCCCACTGCTCGAAGGTGCTCTCCTCCTCGATGTCCCTGATGAGCGCTTCGTCGTCGCGGTTGATCCGCCCGTCCCAGAGTCGGGGGACCCGTTCGCGTCCAAGAATCGCGATCAAAGCGAGGGCTTCCTGCCCCATGCGCTCAGCCTCGTCTGGGTCCTTCGAGCCCCCGCGAATCTGGTTCTCGAGGAGCCTGCTCGCCGCGTCAAGTTCGAACATCAACTTCGCGTGACGGATCGCAGCTGTGCGGTCCATCTCCGCGATCCCTCGCGCGTTCGCGCGGTCCTTCGCTGAGATGAGGAGCGCGACGATAGAAGCTCCCACTGCGGTCAACACGGCGGCCACCTGGATCACGTTCGACAGTTCGGTCTGCGCCATGTTGCGACCGTACGGCAGGAAACGATCGCGCCCACATATTGCCCACAACTCTCGACGCGCACCGTGACGCCAGGCGACTCGGCGCGACCCCAGATGCCTGAAAACACGCGGTCCGTAGACAAGGGCGGCTCTAGGCCAGGGCTCGCCTTCGGGTTCAAATCCCACCGGTACCGCCAACGAGAAGGCCCCCCGCTTCCACGGAAGCAGGGGGCCTTCGTCGTTCTCGGCGTCGTGCGGCGGTCGCGACGTGCGGGTCAGTCGGCGCGGAGCAGCCAGGAGCGGCCGGCGCGCAGGGCCCGGTACAGGCGCGTGACCGCGTGATCGGCCTCGGCCGAGCCGACGTCCGAGAAGGAGCCCGCCCCGCCCCAGAGCACGAGCGCGTCGGCGGCCGCCGCCCGGACCTCTAGGCGGGTCGTCGCTCCGGCGAACATCTCGTCGAGCCGGTCCGCGACGCGGGCCCGCGCGCCGTCCTGCTGCGACCGCGCGACGTCGCGCACGTCGGCGACGGCCGCCGTGATCTCGGCGAGCACAGCGGGGATCGTGCGGTCCATCCTCCTGAGCCTAGGAGCGGGAGCGCGAGCGCTGCGAGGCGGCGTGGGTCAGGAGCGTCGCCACGACTCCGACGAGCACGCCCAATGCGGTCTCGAGCGCCCGGTCGCGCAGCAGCACGAGCTCGTCGACGGGGTGCGCGAGCTCGACCATGAGGATCGCGAGCGGAGTGACGAAGGCGAGGGTCAGGCCGTAGTTGCGGCCGACGACGAGCTCGGCGGTCATCTGGAGGAGCACCACCACTACGATCACGGCGAGCGGGGAGAGCGGCAGGGCCAGGAGCGCGGCCGCGATCAGCACTCCGACGATCGTGCCGAGCATCCGGTGGCCCGCGCGCACGAGCCGGGCGCCCGCGTCCGCTCCCGAGACGGCTGCGACGGCGGAGACCATCGCCCAGTAGGGGTGGCCCAGGCTCGTCGCGGTCGGGATGGTGCCTGCCACCAGGACGACGGCCCCGAAGCGGAGCAGGGCGGCGCGCGTCGCCGGACGGGCCGCCGCCGCGCGGAACGAGGTGCGCCACGGCGTCGGGGCGAGGCGGCGTGCGCGGGGGAGCGCGAGACCGCTCAGGCCGACGACGAGCGAGAAGGCGGCGGAGCCCGCGGCGAGAGCGACGGCGACCGGGATCCGCGAGGCCTCGGACGGGACGGACGCGCACGCCGTGACGGCGAAGACCGGGAACAACGGGCCGGGCGGGTGCCAGTGCAGGGCGTCGCTGAGGTAGGCGGCCGCGACGGTCACGGCGACCACGACGGGGATGATCAGCCAGTCGCGGTGAGGAGAGAGGGAGACGACGGTGCCGAGGGTCGCGGTGGTGACGAGGAACGCGGCTGCTGACAGCTGCATCAGCAGGCGCGGCCGGTGCGTGTGCTGGCGACCGTAGAGGGCCGTGAAGGCGCCGAAGGTCGCGTAGAGGGCGAGATCGGTGCGGCCGAGCGCCCAGAGGACGAGCAGCGGGACGGCGATGGAGACGCCGGCGCGCAGGGCGACGCGATGGGCACCGGCGTGCGGGCCGAAGGCGAGGAGCTCGCGGGGGTGGGGCAGAACGGGGGTGGCGGCCATCGGGTCCTCTGATCGGGGTCCGAGCGGCGGCGGCCGGAGAAGTGTTTCACGGGTGAAGCAGATATACTTTACGTGTGAATCAGTCTGAAAGCCAGCCGGGCGACGCGGTCGACGAGATCAGGGCGGGCTGGGCGGTGCTGCGGCCCGAGCTCGACACCTCCGCCGTCGACGTCGTCGGGCGGGTGATCCGCGCCTCCGCGCTGATCGTGCGGGCGACGGAGGAGCTGCTCGCCGCCCACGGGCTGACCCGCGGCGAGTTCGACGTGCTCTCCACGCTGCGTCGCGCCGGCGCTCCGCAGTCGCCGACGACCCTCCGGACGATCGCCCTCGCCTCCGCTCCCGCGATCACCAAGCGCGTGCACTCGCTGGAGCGGCGGGGCCTGGTGCGGCGCGCCGCGAACCCGGCGGACGGGCGCGGCTCGCTCATCACGCTGACTCGCGAGGGGGAGGAGCTGGTCGACCGGGCCTTCCCCGAGGTGCTCGACGCCGAGCGGGCGCTGCTCTCGGGGGTGCCCGCCGATCTGCGGGCGGAGGCGTCGCGCTCGCTCCGCGCGGTGCTCGCGAGCGTCGAGGCGGCCGCGAGCCGGTGATGCGCGCGGGGACCGCGAGGCGGCGGGCGCTCGCTACCGTGGTCCCATGCGCCTGACCTCGAGCTTCACCGTGCCGACGCGGCCGCCGGTGCTGCAGCTGGTCAAGACGGCGGCGGCCACGGTCGTCACCTGGCTCCTCGCCGGCGTCGTCTTCCCGGGGACGCTGCCCGTCTTCGGCGCGATCGCCGCGCTCCTCGTCGTCGCGCCGAGCATCAACCAGTCGTTCTCCAAGGCCCTCGAGCGCTCGGTCGGCGTCATCATCGGCGTGATCGTCGGATCAGTGATCGGCACGGTGCTCGGCGGCGAGAGCATCATCGTTCTCCTCGCGATCGTGGCCGCGATCGCCGTCGGGTGGGCCGTGCGCCTGACTCCCGCCTCCGCGGTGCAGATCCCGATCAGCGCGATGCTCGTGCTCTCGGTGGGCGCGGTCACGCCGAACTACGCGCTCGACCGCATCCTCGAGACCCTGCTGGGCGCGGCGGTGGGAGTCGTCATCAACGTGCTCATCGTCCCTCCGGTCGTGCTGGCGCCGGCCGAGCGGGCGATCGGAGACCTCACCGCTCAGCTCGCCGCCGCCCTCGACGACCTCGGCGACGCTCTCCAGGCCCCCGTCCCGCGACGCCGGCTCGACGAGCTGCTCATCAACGCCCGGCTGCTGCAGACCATGCAGAGCAAGGCGGAGGAGGCGATCGCGACCGGCGAGGAGTCCCTCCGCCTCAACCCGCGCCGCTCCGCCCACCGCGACCGGCTACTGGCCCTCGACTCCGTCGTCCCGCGGCTGGGGCGCATCGTGACCCGGGTCCGGGGCATGACGCGGACCGTGCACGACCTCTACGACGACGAGCTCGTCGGGGAGCCGACGATCGCCGACATCGCCGTCCAGCTGCACCGGGCCGCCCACGATCTGCGGCTCCTCGTGCAGTCCTCGGTCGACGTTCCCGAGCCGGAGGCGATCACGGACGAGCTGCCCGCTCTCACCGCGCCGCTCGTGATCGCGACTCCGCATCCGCAGCACTGGATCCTGCTGGGGGCGCTCGCCGAGGACCTGCGGCGCATCCGCGAGGAGATCGTCGGCGCGGAGTCCTGACGGGCGGTCGCCGAGTGGCGTCGGCGGGAGGGCTGCTCTTGCTGCGCTCGGCGTCTCACGCCGCGCGACGTGCGGGTCGTGGTGGCCTGCGGTGGTCAGCCGTCCTGCTCGCCGTCCTCCCTCGATCCGCCGCCCTCGACGAGCTCGCCGTCGCCCGGGTCCGGAGCGACCTGGTGCAGTGCCTCCGGATCGCTCGCCTCGGCGTGGAGGGTCTTGCCCTCGGCGATGAGGGAGTCGTCGTCGACGAGGATCCCGGCCAGCTCGGTGATGCGTCCCCGGAGAGCGCCGATCGGGTCCTCGGTGGGCGCGACATCCTCGGAGTGGTCGACCTCCGAGTCGGGGTAGCGGCGGAGGGCGGCCTCGTCCCGGTCGGGCTGCGGCGCCCGCGCGTGCTCGACGCAGAGGCGGGCGACCTCCTCCGCGTGCGCGTGCATCACGGAGTGGGAGGCGTCGGGGATCTCCCAGGCCCGCGCGTGCGGCATCGACCGGGCGATCTCCTCCGCCCACTCGCGCGGCACGAGCCGGTCGAACTCGCCGCGGATGACGAGGGCGGACGCGCGGATCCGGGGGACGGTCTCCTCGATCCGGTAGTGCATCATCTCGGGCAGCACACGGGAGAACCAGCGCGGTCCGCAGAGGAGGTAGGCGCCCGCGGCGAGGATCGCGACCTTGAGCGGCTCGCGGACGCTCGACTGGGCGAAGCGGAGCGCGGCGGTCGGGAGGCGGCGCTCGTGCCGGTTCATCACTGGTCCGAGCAGGACGATGGTGGTCAGCTCCGGACGGCGCGCGGCGAGCTCGGCCACCACCTGCGTCCCCATCGAGTGGCCGAGGACGACGGGATCGTCGAGGCCGAGCTCGTCGATGACGGCGCCGACCAGCTCGGCGTAGTCGCCGATGTCCATGCGCCGCGCGTCGATCGGGTGCGGTACGCCGCCGAAGCCCGGCAGGTCGAGAGCGTGCACCGGACCGAACTCGTTGAGCGCGGGCGCGAGGCGCTCGAAGTACGTGGCCGCGACTCCGATCCCCGGCACGAGGACGAACGTGCGCTCGCCGTCGCGCCCCACCGTGCTCACCCGCGCCCAGACGTCTCGGTGGTGCACCCGCTGGACCGAGACGTCGGTGCTGCGGGTGCGGCGGTGCGGATCCCGCCCCCGGGAGCGCGTGGTCGCGAAGACGTCGCGGACTCCGCGCCGCAGAGTCGTGGCGAGAGTGGGGAGGAGGTCGCTCGGGCGGAGCACGGGGCCTCCTTCGATCGGGGGAGTCGGTCGCTGCGAGCCTAGGCGCTCGCCGCCGGGCTCAGATCAGCCTGTCGTCCGACCTGTGGAGGATCAGGCGGGCCGGCCCGGTGTGGAGGACGCCGTTCGTCAGGGGGGCGGTCCGGACGCCGCCGCGCCTCCGCATAGCCCGGAACGCCCCGCGGGCGAGCACGACGTCCATCCAGGCGCAGGGGTTCGCTGGTCGTCCGCCCTGGAACTCGATCCGCTCCCCGCCCTGCTCGATCGCGAACGTGCGGCCGGCGAGCGCATCGACGTCGGCGCCGCGGACGATGATGTTGCGGCGGGTGTCGGCGGGGTCGAAGGGCCCTGCGCCGAGCTCGGCGGCGATGTGCTCGAGGGTCTCGACCGCGAAGAGCGTGATCGCCGCGGGGCGGTGCGCGCGCTGGGCGAAGAAGCGGTCGCCGACGATGCCGAGGCCTGCGCGGATCTCGATCCGCTCGGGCTGCTCGTTGCCCTCGGACGGCACCGGGCCATCGGCGGGGCGGCCCTCGTAGCGGTGCAGCGGAGAGACGACGAAGCCCACGAGCTCGATCGCGGCGGCCTCCATGAGCCCACGGTACGCCGTGAGGGGGAGCAGCGGCGTCCGCCCGTCGGAGGCTCTGCGAGGCGCTTCGGGACACCGCGACGGAGCCTGGGTTCTCGTGGCCGCGGCGGCGTCCCGAGAGGGAGCCGTCTGTGCCGCCGCCGCCGATTCGCGGAGGGGGCTCCCGGCATGTATAGTCGTACCTCGTTGCGTGCGCCTCTGGCCCACGCGATGGACTGCGCCCGTAGCTCAACGGATAGAGCATCTGACTACGGATCAGAAGGTTGGGGGTTCGAATCCCTCCGGGCGCACTCTGGTTGAGACAGAGCAGAACGGCCCGCTTCGGCGGGCCGTTCTCGTTTTAACTGTCGCTCGTTCCGGTGGCTGTCGGCGTCGGTCTCCCGGAGAGCGCAGGGCGGCGGGACGGCCGGTTCTCCGCCTCGCAGGACGCCTCTTCGCGCCGTCGACGGCGCCGACCGTCTTCCGCCCGCATCCGCGATCAGTCCGCGCCCGCGCTCGCGATCACTCCTCGCAGGCTCTGCGATCACCCGTCGCGAGCACGTCGCTCGGCTCTTCTCGCGCGCCGTTTCCTCCTCCACAGCGCCCATCTCGCGCCGTTCTCCACGGATGCAGCCGTACCGGCCGCGGTGACGTCGAACCGAGCAATACTCTCCTTCCGTGGGGCTGAACGGTCGCCGCCGACGCAGTGCGCTCGGTCGGCAGAGGAGAGGACATCGGATGAGTCGAACGGAACAGTCGGGGCGGGACGAGCGCGGACGACCCCGAGCGCGGACGGCGCGAGCGCTGGTCGGCACGACGGCGGGCTGCGTGCTCGTGAGCGGGCTGCTGGGCGGAGGCCTCGCGCCGCCGCCCGCCCTCGCCGCCGACGGTCCTCACACGACGATCGAGAACACCCTCCTGCAGGGAGGCGCGACGAACGCCGGCGTGACGACCGTCTCGGCCTGGGTCCAGAAGGGCGAGACGCTCCGGGTGGACCTCCACCCGCTCCAGGCGGGCTCGGGGACCGGCGAGGGCGAGACCGGCGGCGGTACCGCCCGGGTGACGGCTCCGGGCGGAGCCGTCCTCGACGAGCAGGACTTCGCGCCCGGAGCGGCGCCCTCGGTGTCCGCCGGCGGCTCGTTCGTGGCAAACGAGACCGGGGTCTTCCAGATCCGGGTGTCCGACGACGACGTGACGGCGCCGGTGAACCTCGTCTGGAGCATCGGCGTCCAGGACGCGCGGGGCGCGGCGGTCGCGGGCCGGGTGTGGTCCGAGTCCTATGCGATCCAGTCCGGGGCGAAGGAGTCCTACTCCTCGCCCGAGGAGCGGCGCTCCTCCTTCACCCTCCACGCCGTCACGGAGACGGGCGCCCGCTACGAGCTCGGGCTGCGCGGCTACGACGGGGTCGCCTCGACGGTCCAGGCCACGAACAAGGGCAACGTGAAGGTCGGGTCGTCCGATCCGTCCTACCTCTCGGTCCCCATGCCGCAGTCGAGCGAGGCGGGCGGGATCGGGGCTCAGTACGTGCAGGCGTCCGGACGCTCCGGGATCGACGGCCTGCAGACCTACAAGCTCTTCCTGGACCCGCCGTCGTCCGACCTGCCGGAGTCGATCGCTCCGGCCTACCGCGCGCCGACGATCGAGGGCCTCGCCTTCCGCCGGTCGACCGCGGGCTCCGACGCGGGCACGCTGACCGGCGTCCTGGGGACGCAGCCGGGCACCGTCGTCGTGGACGTCGATGCGGACGGGGACGGCTCCTACGACGGCGAGCGCGACGTGCACCTCACCCGGATCGCGGGGACGACCGGTCCCTTCTCGGTCGACTGGGACGGACGGGACGCGAAGGGCGGGACGGTCGACGTGACCGACCCCGACGTCACCTTCCGCGCCTCCATCGGCCGCACGAACGAGTTCCACTTCACGCGGGTCGACGCCGAGACGTCCGCCGGCGGCGTGTCCGTCGTGAGGTCGACCGGCGGCGGCGACGACCCGTCGATGGTCCACTGGGACGACTCGCTCCTCGCCGGATCGAACTCGGAGCGGTACTCCGGCACCTCCGCGGTGACGTCCGGCGACGGCGGCACCGACTCATCCGGCGGGGTGCACCGCTGGGAGGGCGACGACTCCGGGCGGGGCCGCATCCCCAACGCCAACGACTCGGTGCACGGCTCCTACGGCGACCTGCGGGCGATCGACGACTGGGCCTACGGCTCGGACGGTGCGGTCGCGGTCGCACGCCTCGATCCGCTCGCGCCGCACGTGACCATCGCGAAGACCTCGTCGGTCGACTCCACCACTCCGCTGCTCCGCGGCGCCCGCGTGCCCTACCGGGTGACGCTGACCTCGGACGGGACCGGGGACTATTCCGACGCCGCCGTCATCGACTACCTCGACAAGGGCGTGCTCGACGACGCCGAGCTCGACTCCGGCTCCCTCCGCGCCTCGCAGGGCACGGCCACGATCGACGCGGAGACGGGCCGCATCTCCTGGGCGGCCGGCAGCCTGCCTGTCGGGGCGACGGCCGAGCTGACCTTCGACGTGATCGTGACCGGCGAGGGGGACCGCGCGCTGACGAACACGGCCTGCCTCGCCGATGCGCCCTTCGCTCCCGCCTCGTCCGGCACGGGGACCGACGCGAACCCCTGCGCCACCGTCCCGCACGACATCGGCGAGGGGTCGCTCCTGATCCGGAAGACCGCGTCCCAGGCGAGCGCCGAGCACGGCGGCACGGCGGGCTTCGACATCGTCGTGGCGAACACCGGAACGGTCGACGCGACGGACGTGACCGT
The DNA here is from genome assembly GCF_002932105.1 of Rathayibacter sp. AY1C1. NCBI lineage: Bacteria > Bacillati > Actinomycetota > Actinomycetes > Micrococcales > Microbacteriaceae > Rathayibacter > Rathayibacter sp. AY1C1. Next base: position 101,210 of record NZ_PSWH01000009.1, read on the forward strand.
GACCGACGTCCCGACGCTCGACCACCTGCTCGAGGCGACCATCGAGAACGGCGCCGGAGGAACGCAGCCGGCCACGGAGCCCGTCACGGGTCTCGACATCCCCGCCGGCGGCCAGGTGTCGCTGCACGTCAGCGGCCGGGTCGCCGACGGGTACGACGCCGCGACCCTGCCCAACCGCGTCTCGATCACCCACCAGCCCGAGGGCTTCGACCCGCCGACGGTCGAGAACGCCTGCGCTGACGATGCGACGTCGTCCTGCGCCGAGATCCCGGTGCCGCCCGTCGAGGGAAGGCTCTCCATCGAGAAGACGGCGATCGGGAATCAGGTCGACCACGGCGGGCGTGCCGGGTTCCGGATCGTGGTCGCCAACGAGGGGGCTCGGCCGGCGGACGGGGTGACCCTCACCGACATCCCCGAGCTCGCGCACCTGAGCGACGTCACGATCTCCCGGGACGGCGGCCCGGCGTCGTCCGACCTGACTGTCGAGAACCTGTCTCTGGCCCCGGGAGCGTCGACGACGTTCACCGTGACCGGACGGGTCGCCGACGGCGTGGACGCGTGGACCATCCCCAACCGGGCACGCCTGACCGAGGTCCCGGAGGGCTTCGATCCGACGACCGTCCTGCACCCGTGCGCGGACGACGGCGGAGCCAGCTGCGCCCAGGTGGCGGTGCCTCCGGTCGGACTCGTGCCGACGGTCCTCGCCTCGACGGGAGCGGCGGCCGGGCCCCTCGCGGCCGGAGCCGGCGCTCTGCTCCTGGCCGGCGGCGCCCTGACGGCGCTGCGCCGTCGCTCGACCCGCACCTCGTGAACCGGAGCCCGGGCCGCTGCAGCGCGGCCCGGGCTCCCGGACCCTCTCCTCGAAAGGCACTACTGCATGACCGAGCACGGCCTCCCGTACCGCATCACCGAGCGCTTCCCTCTCCCCGATGGACGCGTCGGCGTCAGCACCTGGTGGTCCGCCGACCCGGAGCAGCTGGAGCAGCAGCTCCGCACGCGCTCCGGACATCCGCATCCCGAGAGGGAGCCGGTCCGGAGACTGCACCTCGCGACCGCGACGATCGTGCTGATCGAGGAGCGGACCGCGGGAGGCTTCCGCCCGCTCGACCCCCACCTCCGGGCCCGCACCGATCCGCGCTGGCGCCGGGCTCTCCTCCGGTCGCGCAGGTCGGCCCGGCTCCGGCAGATCATCGGCCCGCGGGACCTGCCGAGGACGGATCCGCCGGTCGAGGTGTCACGGCACGTCGATCCGACACGTCGAGTGTGAAGGAGGCGGGCGGAGAGCTCGGCACCTGATGCGCGGTGAGGGTCTCCCCGCAAGGACGCCGTCAGGTCAGGCGGCTTCCTCGAGGTCGTCCTCGACTGCGACGGGCGCGTCGACCGGGGCGCACGGGGGAGCCGACTCGGCTGGGGATGCCGAGGCCGCGATGCGCGAGCGCTCGAGCCCGGCGAGGAGCACGGCGAAGGCCTCCTCGAGCTCGGCGGTGTCGCGGAGCAGGACGCGCTCACCGCTCGTCGGATCGAGGCGGACCGTCCGATAGGCCGGGCGGGGGAGGTCGGAGACCAGGGTGATGATGCCGAGGACGCCGCCGCTGCGGCGGGCGCGCGCGGTCCAGCGGTTGGCGTGGGTGCGGAGAAGGATCATGACCGGGGCCGTCCTCGGTGACGTGGTGCAGGAGCGGGGGGAGGGGGGTGTCGCTGGCGGTGCGGGGATCCTCTCGAAGCTTGCTGCACGAAGGGCCTCCGCTTCCTGTGCTTGACAGCAGAGCCGAGCAGCGGTCACCGGCGCCGGGCGGCCGCCGCGGCGTGCAGGGCCCGCAGGAACTCGGGGACGACCGGGTTCCCGGTGTCGCGGGCGAGCACACCGATCTCACGGCTCGCGCCCGGATCGTCGATCGGGATCTCGCGGACGTCATCATCGACCGAGGACGGGCTCGGCGGCAGGATCGTGAGTCCGAGACCGGCTGCCGCGAGTCCTCGGGCGGCGCGGTAGTCGCCGACCTCGAACGCCGGCACCGGGTCGCGGCCGTCCACGGCGAGCAGGCGCCGGGCCGACTCGTGGAGGCCGTAGCCGGGCGCCAGCATGATCAGGTCGAGGCCGCGGAGGTCCTCGACCGTGACCGAGCGCCGCGAGGCCAGCGGATGACGGGGGTCCACGACCGCGAGGAGAGGCTCCGAGTAGAGGGTCGTCGTGGTGGTGCCGGGGAGATCGGGCGGATCCGCGACGATCGCCAGCTCGGACTCGCCCTCCGCCACGGCCCTCAGGCAGAGGGCTCGGGAGCCGTGACGGAGCCCGAAGCCGACTTGCGGCCAGCGGCGGCGGAACCGGCGGATCACATCCGGCACGAAGCTCTCCCCGAGGAGCGTCTGGAAGGCGAGGTCGATCCGGCCGTGCTCCACGTCGCCCGCCTGCCGCACCTCCGCGAGCCCGGCGAGGATCACCGACATGCCGTCCTGAGCGGCCTCGGCGAGACGGGTCCCCGCCTCCGTCAGCACCACCCCGCGGCCCTCCCGGCGGACCAGGGGGGTGCCGACCAGGGCGGACAGCCGGGCGAGCGACCGGCTCGCGGTCGGCTGCGGGATCCCGAGCTCGGCGGCCGACGCCGTCACGCTCCCGGTCTGGGCGACCGCGACGAGCAGGGGCAGGAGGCGGAGGGTCGCGGGCCAGTCGTCGGACACGCCACCACCCTAGATCCGGACATGACCAGAACGCATGAACAGTACGAGAAAGGACATTAGTCATGCACCCGGAGGCGGTCTACCGTCGGAATCATGAGCACCGCCGCACGCCTCCGACCGATGCGCGCAGCGGCACCCTTCTCGCAGCGGAGGCTGACCATCGCCCTCCTCGCCGCCGGAGTCGCGACCTTCGCCGAGCTCTACGCCGTGCAGAGCGTCCTCCCGCAGCTCGCGCGGGAATGGGCCCTCGCCCCGTCCGACGCCGCGCTCACCGTCTCGGCCGCGACCCTCGGGCTGGCGCTCTCGGTGCTGCCGTGGGCCTCGGTGGCCGAGCGCATCGGACGGCTCGAATCCATGCGGATCGCGGTCCTCACGTCGGTGGTCCTGGCGCTGCTCGCCTGCGTCGCCCCGACCTTCGAGTTCCTCCTCGTCCTGCGCTTCCTCGGGGGAGCGGCACTGGGTGCCGTCCCGGCGCTCGCCGTCGCGGCGATCCACGACCGGGTCGGAGGCGCCGGAGCGACGGCCGCCGCGACCGCCTACGTCTCCGGGACCACGATCGGCGGTGCCGCCGGACGCCTGCTCGCCGGACCGCTCGCGGCGGCGCTCGGATGGCGCGGAGCCCTGCTCGTCGTGACGGCCGTCTGCGCGGCGGCGGCGATCGTCTTCGCGGTGCTCGCGCCCCGGGGCGGCGGCGCGCGCGAGGCGGCCCCCGGCGGCTGGCGAGGGAAGACGGCGCAGGTGCTCCGCGATCCGATGCTCGTCGCGATCGCGCTGCAGACGTTCCTCGCGGTCGGCGTGTTCGTCGCGGTCTACAACTACCTGGCGTTCCGGCTCGAGGCGCCGCCGTTCGCACTCGCGCCCGCGCTCGTCTCCCTCCTCTTCGCCGCCTACCTCGCGGGAACCGTCTCCTCCCGGCTCGCGGGGAGATGGGGGCCGCGGATCGGCCCCCGCCTCGTCATGCGGATCGGCGTCGCCCTGATGATCGTCGGACTGCTGGTGATGCTCGCCGAGAACGTCGCCGTGGTGATCGCCGGACTCCTCGTCTTCACGGCCGGCTTCTTCGCCCTGCACGCGACCGGCGCCGCCTGGACGGGAGCGCGCGCGGCTCCGGCACTCCGCGGGCACGCCGGCGCGGTCTACACGATCGCCTTCTACGCGGGCTCGGCCGCCGGCGGCTGGCTCCTCGGCCTGGCCGTCGGAGCCGGTGGCTGGCCGGCGCTGACGGCGGTGACGATCGGCCTGCTACTGGTAGGAGCGGGGATCGTCAGCCTCCCGTCGCGCACCACCGCGGCCGGGCGCTGAACCCCCGCCTCCGCCGACCGCACCCCGAGCTCCGTCCGGCACCTCCCCGCAGCGGGCGAGGTGCGACATGATGGCCCGACTGCACGAAGCGGGGGACGGCATGGCGCGGAGCACCGGAGCGGACGGCTCCCCACGCGAGAGAGGCGGGACGGACGAGGGCGGCACCGACCCGCGCTACCACGCGGGCTTCCAGCGCGGCTACGACGGACGCGAGGCCGAGCGGCGCGGCAGCGGCGAGGAGCGCCTCCGCTCCCCGTTCCTGTCGGGCGGGACCTCGGGCATCGGGCGATCGGCCGGTCGGCGAGGTGGCGGGTCCGCTCCCGAGCAGGAGGACGTGCGATCGGTCGGCGGCCCGACCGGCTCCCGAGTCTCCGGCCGACGGACCGCTCCGGAGCGCGCGAGAGCGGCGGTGCGGGCCGTCCCGACACCCGCGGAGCCGACCGCGCCCCGACCCGCGGAGCCGACAGTCCCACTCCCGACCGAGCCGACCGTCCCGCTTCCCACCGAACCCGACCCCGCTCCCGGCGACGCGGCACCCGACTCCGGTGACCGTCACGACGCGACCGACACCGACCCCCGCCCCGCTGTCTCCACTCGCCGCATCGCCGGAGCCCTGGCGGTCGTCGGCGGCGTGAGCGTCCTCGTCGGACTCCTCGCCCTCTGGAACAGCTCCCACAGCTGGTACGACTACTCGCCGTCGCAGAGCGCCTTCGGGCCCGAGCAGTACCTCCGCGTGCTCAGCGACAACGCGATCGGACCGTTCCTCACCGTCGGCCTGATCGCGCTCGGCCTGGCGGTCGTGGTGCCGCTGCTGAGGGCTCCCCGCCGATGAAGCGGGTCCGCCTGCTCTGGGCCGCCGCCATCGCGGTCACCGTCGTCCTCTGGGCCGCAGTGCTCGCGCTCCCGGTCGTGGTCCTCCTGCTGCCGAACCAGTACCAGGGCGATTCGATCACGGTCCCGCCGGAGCTCTACGTGCGGCAGGCGCTCGCGATGGTCGCGCCGCCGCTCCAGACCGCCGCCCTGGTGATGCTGGGGGCGCTGATCGTCGTCGCGGTCGCGCGGCGCCCGCCGGCGAAGGCCCGTACGACGGACGCGGCGAGCGGCTGGGACGACGCCGTGCTCCTCGACCCGGACGGCCGCGAGCAGCACGGGACGGGCCCCGCAGGCCGCTGAGCATCCGCTGCAGGATCGGAATCCGCCTCCCGGGGAGCACCCGCTGCTCCCCGGTCGGAAGCCGCTCCTCCGGACGCACCCGCCCCTCACGCCCGCAGCAGCTGGAACCGCTCCCGCGCCGCTCCGCCGGCGACGAGGTCCGCGAGCAGCTCGCCCAGGACCGGACCGAACGTGAAGCCGTGCCCCGAGAACCCGGTCGCCAGAGTCACGCGGCCCACGCGGTCGATCACGAAGTCCTCGTCGGGGGTGCTGTCGTAGAGGCAGCTGATCGGAGTGGCGCTCGCCGCGTCCACGCCCGGGATCCACTCCGCGACGTAGCCGACGAGGCGGGCGAGCGCTCGGGGCTCGGGTTCGAAGGTGCGCTCGTCCGGATCGACGACGACACCGGTGCCGTGCTCGCCCACCTTCACCCCGACTCCGGGCGTCGCGAGCCCGTAGACGACGGGCAGGCCGGGGCGGTGGTGGGCGAAGCTCGGCCAGGAGTCGAGGGGCAGGTCGGTCGCGAAGTGCGCGGGCTGCTCCTGTGTGACGCGCAGCGGAGGGAGGCATCGGCCGGCCGCGCGGACGAGGCCGTCCACGAGGGGCGGCGTCCAGGATCCGCCGGCCACGACGACCGCGTCGGCGTCGAGGGCGCCGTCCGAGGTCAGCACGCGCACGTCGTCGGCGCGCTCCTCGATGCCCAGCACGCGCGTCCGCGTCCGGAGGACGGCGCCGCGTCCGAGGGCGGAGTCGAGCATCGCGTCGATCGCGGCCGCCGCGTCGAGGCGTCCGCCCTCGGGGTGCAGCAGGACGTCGGTCTCGAAGCGGAGTCCCGGCCAGCGCCGTTGCGCCTCGTCCGCCTCGATCCGCACCACGGGGATCCCGTCGCGCAGGAGGACAGCCTCGACGGCGGCCAGGACGGCGGGGTCGCCGTGGTCGATCCCGCCGACCGGGTGCAGCAGGCGGCGGCCGGTCTAGGCTTCGAGCCGTGCCCAGGCGCGCCCGGCCCGTCCGGTGAGGGCGCGGTAGTCGTCCTCGAGGTAGCCGCGGCGGAAGATGCGCGTCTCGCCGTGGGACGAGCCGCGGTCGTGGCCCCGCTCGAACTGCTCGACGAGCACCACGCGATCGCCGCGCTCGGTGAGGGCGCGGGCTGTCGCCGCTCCGACCAGGCCGGCTCCGACGACGACGACCTCTCGGGTCACGGGGTCTCCCGGGAGGCGCGGCGCACGCCGAGCAGGACGACCAGGCGGAGGAACCCGACGAGTCCCATGCCGATCAGTGCGGCGATCAGCATCAGCACGGCGACACCGGCCACCCAGGTCGTGTCGCCCGTCACCGACTGCGCCGCGAACTCGGTGCAGAACAGCGCCAGCCCGGCGTAGCTCAGGATGAGGACGGTGATCGTCCCGGGACGGCGGAGGCGCTGCGCAGGCGTCCGCCAGAGGGCGGGCGGCTCGAGCCAGCGGCGCAGCAGCCGGATCACGAGGGTGCCGACCAGGCCGAGGAAGCCGGCCGCGATCAGGATGATGCCCGCGCCTCCCAGCCCCGACGCCTCGACGCCGGCCAGCTCGAGGGCGATCCCGATCGCGACGCCGACGGCTCCTGCGCCGCCCGCGATCATCGCCGCCCACACTCCGAAGCCGCCGCGGAGGACGCTCTCACGCTCGGGACGTGACGGGTCGGCGTCCATCGGACGCTGCTGACGCGGACGGATCGGCGCAGGGGGAGCCGACGCCGGCGCTGCTGCCGGAGCGGCCGCGGCCTCGGACACGCCCCAGACCGGAGCGGCGTCCGGCGTCTGCGACTCGATCACGTTCTCGCGCACCGGCACGTAGCGCAGCGGCGCGTCGATCCGCACCTGCGGGCGCCCGCGCACGACGATCGTCGCCCCCAGGTCGGCCCCGCGCTCCAGCGCGACGGGTCCGAGGAGGAGCCCGACCGCCGGATCGATCCGCCACGCGTCCGACCGGGGAGCCGACCCGTACCACTCCGCTGACACGGCTCCGCCGAGGTCGACCGAGATCGGCCGCCCGTCGCTGTAGCTCGTCACCGGCACGAGCGACCGGCCGGAGTTGCGCACCCGCGCGCCCACCCGCCACCAGTCGTCCCCGGCGTGCGTCAGCCGCACCTCGACGTCGACCAGCGACGCCGGCACCGCCCGCCGTCGTCCGATGACCACCGCGACGACCGCGAGCCCGGCGATGACCAGCCCGCCGAGCAGGCCGACCACTCCGATGAAGATCTCCATGGGAGCAGTCAAGCAGGCGCGGGTCGCCGGCGCGGGCGCGACGAGGTGGCCTCCGGGAGGCTTGATCCCGACCGTCGACGCTGTCGCTCCGCGCGGCCGCCCCGTTCCCGACGCTCCGCCCGACCGTCGAGCCCGGAGCGGGTCACTCCGCATACTGAGGAGGCGCGTCGCGTCGACCGCATCGCGGGTCTCATCGCAGGAGGGTCGATCATGCGCCACTGGCCTACGTTCCCCGTGCGCCGGCGCCCTCGTCGACGGGCCGGTGCGATCCTCGCTCTGCTGGGAGCTGCGGCGCTCGCCGTCGCCGCCGTCGCGCTGTCGGACACGGCGGGAGGAGGCGGACCGGAGGCGGTGTCCTCCTCGGCCGGTGCTTCTGCGGCGTCGAGCAGTCCCGCTGCTCCCGCGCCGAGCAGCCCCTCGGCGGACGTCGAGCCGTCCGCTCCGGAAACGGAGCCGTCCGCTCCAGAAACGGAGCCGTCCACTCCGTCCCTCGCGACGCTGGCCGCTCTCCCCTCGGTCGAAGGCCCCGCCGCCGTCCCCTACGACCGCGACCTCTTCGGACAGGCGTGGTCGGACGTCGACCGCAACGGCTGCGACACCCGCAACGACGTCCTCGGCCGCGACCTGCTCGCCCCTGTGTTCAAGCCCGGCACCCGCGACTGCAAGGTCCTCACCGGCACCCTGATCGACCCCTACGACGGCACCTCGGTCGCCTTCGTCTCCGGGACCGACACTTCCCGCCTCGTACAGATCGACCACGTCGTCGCCCTCGGCTGGGCCTGGCACCACGGCGCCTGGTCGTGGGCGGACGACCAGCGCCTCGCCTTCGCGAACGACCCCGCGAACCTCGTCGCCGCCTCCGAGCAGACCAACCGCGCGAAGAGCGACGCCGGCCCGGGGGAGTGGCTGCCACCGGCCGCGGAGCTGCGCTGCGGGTATGTGGAGCAGTTCGTGGAAGTGCTCAGCGAGTACGGGCTGGGGGTCGGGGCGCAGGACCGGGAGGCGGCGGAGGCGGTGCTGGCGGGGTGCGGGGAGTGAGGGGGAGAACCTCTTTCCTCTGATGGAGGGTCGTCCCGACGCCGCAACAGCGGCAGACGCGACCGCATTAGCGTCTTTCAACTCTGGCGATAGTGAGTAATGATCTCTTCCGTGACCTCTTTTCTGGGACCTATGCGGCACAAAGTTCGGCAGTTACGCAAAATGAGTAACTCTGTCGCTAACACGAGTGCACCTCGACAGAACGCGCTCCGAGCATTCCTAGTCTCGCGAGATGCCTCCCGTTACTCCCGCCACACTCTCACTTGAACTGGGCGTTTCTCAGCGTCGAATCCGAAGCCTCCTCCGCTCCTCCTACGGAACTCTTCCCGCTGAGGAATCTCGGTGGGATCTGACCGAAGAGCAGGCGGAGGCTGTCCGCTCCCGTCTGCTTCGACGAGACACCACCGAGCGTCGGTTCACCTTGGAAGTGGGCGACCAGGTCCTCCGGCGTGATATCCACCGCGCCTACGGAGGGCAGCAGCAGCAGGGGATCGTGACGCCGCGAGCGCTCCGTGAAATCTTCATCTTCACCGATCCGGCGAAGGGAGCTCGATACGGCTACGACCGGTTCGAGGGACTTCGCGAGGACGGGTCCTACTCCTACACGGGAGAAGGGCAGGTCGGTGACCAGGTTTTTCTTCGCGGCAACAAGGCTCTCCGGGACGCGGCGCAGGATGGGCGGGTGCTTCGGCTGTTCACGGTGCAGGGAACGAGCGTGACCTACATCGGTGCCTTCACGACAGGGACTCCGACCTACCGGTGGGAGATCATCCCGGACACCGAAGGGACGCAGCGACGCGGCATCATCTTCACTCTCCTGCCGCTTGCGGCGGACATCACTCGGCTGCCGACCTACGGTGGCACACAGGAGTCCGCCGCCTCGCTCGGCGACTGGACGCCTCCCGAGCACTCCGACATCGTCATCGCGGGTGCGGATGTCAGCCCTCTCGATGACCGGGTCGTCTCCCGAATCGAGTTCGAGCTGCAGTCCGACTTTGGGCTCTGGCTGACCGAGAACGGCACGCCGCCCAGTCGTCTGACGCTCCCGGTCGGCAGCTCACGGGTCGAGCCGGACCTCTACGTCCGATCGAGCGGCTGGATTGTCGAAGCCAAGAAGTCGACCGCCCGGTCCTTCGTCCGCATGGCCATCGGGCAGGTGCTCGACTATGCCCATCTTGCGCAGCGCGAGGGCTACGCGGCAGTCCCCGTCATCCTGCTTCCCGGTCGCCCGGAAGAGGACATGCTGGATCTCATCCGCAGCCTCTCGATCATCACAGCGTTCAGGTCTGACGAGGGCTTCGACCTCATCGATCCCTAGAGGAAAGAAGCCGAACGGCCGGCAGATCGGGGTGGGCCCACTCCAGTCCGGGGAGTTCGCTCGGAAGGAGCCAGAGGAGTTGGTCGTGGTCGGTGCTCTCCGTGGGGCGTGGGCCACGAACCACGGCTCGGAAGCAGTGCAACCGAATGGTGAGAGCGCCGACCTCCGTTTCGTCTGACGTCAGCTTGGGGCCGACCTCGATCTCCACGCTCAGCTCCTCGCGGATCTCCCTCGCGAGGGCGACTTCAGCCGTTTCGCCAGGTTCTCTCTTGCCGCCGGGAAATTCCCAGAGCCCGCCAGCCGCCTTGTCCGCCCGCCGACGGCAGGCAAGAATACGGCCGCGATCGCTGATGACCGCCGCAACGACGTCGAGAGTGTCCACGTGTCCATCATGCCGACACCGGTGCAACAACCGCCCGTACGCGATGGCCGTGCGCACGCCCCCCTCTTTGACGCCCCACCCGCCCCCGTGTTACGTTCGCACTCGGACATGTGACTGGTCGTGCAGGCAGGATCCGACGAAACGCGTATTGAGCGTCGTCGGGTCCTTTTTTTGTGCCCGGACGCCTCCTGACGCTCCGCCGGAGCACCGATGACGGTGCCGGAGGGGGCGGGGACGGCGACGGACGGCCGGGCAGCACAGCGCAGGGAAGCGCGCGTCCCCACACACCCGGAGGAGTACCGATGAGTACCCAGGAGAGCGCGAAGGCGATCCTCGAGCACGTCGGCGGCGCCGCCAACGTGGCGAAGCTGCAGCACTGCTCGACCCGTCTGCGGTTCGCGCTGGCGGACGACGCGAAGGCCGACGTCGAGGCGTTGAAGGCGGTGCCCGGCGTGATCGGCGTCGTCACCGGCCCGCAGACGCAGGTCATCGTCGGCAGCGGCGTCAGCGAGATGTACGCGGCGGTCGAGAAGCTGCGCGGCGGCACCACCACGTCCACGGCGCGGGCGAAGCAGCCGCGGTCCCTCAAGCGCCTCGGAGCGACGATCATGGACTTCGTGGTCAGCGTCTTCACGCCGATCATCCCGGCCATCGCGGGCGCCGGCATCTTCAAGTCGTTCCTCGTCCTCGCCTCGGCGCTGGGCTGGCTCGACCCCGCCTCCGACAACTTCAAGCTGCTGTCCGCCATCCCGGACGCGGTGTTCGGCTTCCTGCCGTTGCTCGTCGCGTACACGAGCGCGAAGAAGCTCGACGTGAACCGGCCGCTCGCGCTCGGGCTCGTCGGCGTCCTGGTCTTCCCGGCGTTCACGACGCTGCTCAACCAGGAGGGCGGCGTCGCGCTCTTCGGCATCCCGGTGCCGGTCATCGCCTACAACGCGCAGGTGTTCCCGGCGATCCTGGCCGTGCTGCTGCTCTCGGTCGTCGAGCGCTTCTTCACAAAGCACTCGTGGGGCCCGATCCGCACGTTCTACGTGCCGCTGATGTGCCTCGTGATCGTCGCTCCGGCCACGATCTTCCTGCTCGGCCCCCTCGGCTACTGGCTCGGCTCGATGCTCACCGGCGCGATGATCGGCCTCTACGGGGCGCTCGGCTGGGTGGCCGTCGCGCTGCTGGCCGGCGTGCTCCCGCTGATCATCTCGGTCGGCATGCACAAGGCCTTCATCCCGCCGACCATCGCGACGATGGCCAGCGCGGGGAAGGACACCTTCTACCTCGCCTCCTCGCTCGCCCACAACGCGGCGGAGGCCGGCTCCAGCCTCGCGATCGCCCTGCGCACCAAGAGCGCGACCCTCCGCGCCACCGCCTTCTCGGGCGGCCTCTCGGCCCTCTTCGGGATCACCGAGCCGGCGCTCTACGGCGTCACGCTGCAGAACAAGCGCGCCCTCGTCTCCGTCATCACGGGCAGCGTTGTCGGAGGCGCCTACATCGGCGCCACGCAGGTCGCTGCGTTCGCGCTGGTCAGCCCCGGCGTCGCGAGCATCTCGATGTTCATCGACGGGCTGAACCCCTGGAACCTGCTCAACGCCGTGATCGGCCTGCTGATCTCGGTCGCCGTCTCGTTCGTCGTCTCCTTCGTCATCTGGCGCGACGACGCCTCCGCCAGCGTCCAGGCGCTCGGCGACGTGGCGGCCGACGCCGGGAGCCCGCTCGCGCTGCAGGCGCCGCTCACCGGCTCCGTCATCCCCCTCTCGGAGGTTCCGGACCCCGTGTTCTCGGCCGGCGTGCTCGGCGAGGGGCTGGCGATCCGCCCCACCGACGGAGCCGTCCGGGCGCCGTTCGCCGGCGAGGTCATCGCGCTGCTCTCCTCCCGCCACGCCGTGGGGCTGCGCCGCGCGGACGGCGTCGAGGTGCTCATCCACGTCGGCATCGACACGGTGCAGCTGGACGGCGCGCCGTTCGAGGCGCACGTCGCGGTCGGCGACCGGGTCGAGGCCGGACAGCTGCTCCTCACCGCCGACCTGGCCGCGATCACCGCGGCCGGCTACGACACCACGACCCCGGTGCTCGTGACCAACTCCGCCGAGTACACCGTGCTCGTCGAGGCCGCCGAGCGGATCACCGCCGGCGACCGGATCATGACCGTGACGCAGAGAGAGAAGGAGCTCGCCGATGGCGCTTCCTGACGGATTCCGATGGGGCGGCGCCCTCGCCGCCAACCAGGTCGAGGGCGCGTGGCGCGAGGGCGGACGCGGCCCGGCGGTCAGCGACGTCGCCTCCTACAAGCCGAAGGCGGACCCGAAGGAGTACGCGATCCACCACCGCAACACGGTGGAGAGCATCGCGGCGGCGATGTCCGACGACGACACCGAGTACTACCCCAAGCGCCGCGGCATCGACTTCTACCACCGCTACCCCGGCGACCTCGCGCTGTTCGCCGAGATGGGCTTCACCACCCTCCGCGTCTCGATCGCCTGGACCCGCCTCTACCCGACAGGGGAGGAGGCGGAGCCGCTCGAGGAGGGCATCGCCTACTACCTCGCCCTCTTCACCGAGATGCGGCGCCTCGGGATCGAGCCGCTGGTCACGCTCTCGCACTACGACCCGCCGCTCGCGCTCGCGCTGAAGCACAACGGCTGGGTCGACCGCCGCACGATCGGGCTGTTCGAGCGCTTCGCCCGCACCTGCTTCGAGCGCTTCGGCCACCTCGTCGACATGTGGCTGACCTTCAACGAGATCGACGGCATCATCCGCCACCCGTTCACCTCGGGCGGGATCATCGAGGAGACCGTCGAGGGCAGCGTGGAGCAGGCCTGCTACACGGCCCTGCACCACCAGTTCGTCGCCTCCGCCTCGGTCACGAGGACGCTGAAGGAGCTGTGGCCCGAGTCGCGGATGGGCTGCATGCTCACGATGCTGACCACCTACCCCAACACCTGCCACCCCGACGACGTCGCGGCGACGCAGGCCAAGGAGCGGATGCTCTACCTCTGCACCGACGTCCAGGCGGGCGGCGCCTACCCGCGCCTGGCGCTGCGGGCGCTCGAGAGCCGCGGGGTCGAGATCCCGTTCGAGTCGGGCGACGTCGAGCTGCTGCGCGAGCACCCGGTCGACTTCATCTCGTTCAGCTACTACATGTCGATGACGGAGTCGGTCCGCCCCGACGCCGAGCGCACCCCCGGCAACACGGTCCTCGGCGTCAAGAACCCGTTCCTCGAGTCGAGCGAGTGGGGCTGGCAGATCGACCCCGTCGGGCTGCGGATCTCGCTGATCGACCTCTACGACCGCTACGGCAAGCCGCTGTTCATCGTCGAGAACGGGCTCGGGATGCGCGACGAGCTGACCGAGGACGGCCGGGTCCACGACCCGTACCGGATCGACTACTTCCGCGCGCACTTCGAGCAGATGATCCAGGCGGTGGACGAGGGCGTGGAGCTGCTCGGCTACGTGAGCTGGGCGCCGATCGACCTGATCAGCGCCTCCAGCTCGCAGATCTCGAAGCGCTACGGGTTCGTCTATGTCGACATGGACGACCTCGGCCACGGCAGCACCGAGCGCTACCGGAAGGACTCGTTCTTCTGGTACCAGAAGGTCATCGCCTCCAACGGCGCGGATCTGGGATGATCCTCCTCTGCCCGGAGGCGCCGTCCGGCTCTCCGGGCAGAGGCCCCGCCACCCCCACCCCAGCCCTGACGCGGCCGTCGACGGAGACACGCATGCAGACCATCAAGAAGGTGCTCAACTCGAGCGTCGTCCTCGTCGTCGACGAGCGCGGCGTCGAGCGCGTGCTCCTGGGCAGGGGGATCGGCTTCGGAGCGAAGGCCGGCGAGGCGATCGAGCCCTCGAGCGTCGACCAGGTGTTCGTGGCGCTGGACGACTCGGATCAGCGCAACCTCGTCGAGCTCCTGGCGCAGATCCCGCCGGAGTTCGTCGAGCTCACCCGCGCGGTCGTCGCCGACGCGGAGGAGCAGGGGCTGAAGCTCGACCCGCACGTGTACCTCGCGCTCACCGACCACCTGCACTTCGCGGTGGAGCGGCAGCGGCGCGGGCTCTCGGTCGCCAACCGGCTGGCCTGGGAGATGCGGACGGTCTACCCCGTGCAGTACGCGGTGGGGGAGCGGGCGGTCGAGCGGATGCGCGAGCGCCTGGACGTGGAGCTGCCCGCCGACGAGGCCGCGAACGTCGCGTTCCACCTCGCCAACGCGGAGCTCGGCAAGGTCGGGATCGACTCGCTCCGGATCGTGCAGCTCATCCGCTCGGTGACCGCGATCATCCAGCACTCCAGCGGAGCCGCGCTCGACCGCGACGACCTCCGCTCCGCCCGCTTCGTGGCGCACCTGCAGTACTTCGCCGAGCGCTTCTTCTCGGGCGGCCTGCTCGAGAGCGAGGACGACTTCCTCTTCACCAGCCTCAGCGCCCGCTACCCGCGCGCGATCGCCTCCGCCGAGCGGGTCCGCTCCTTCATGGCGGCCGAGTACCAGGCCGCCCTGCCCAACGAGGAGGTCGCCTTCCTGGCCCTCCACATCGCGCGCGCCGCTCCGGAGTAGCGCGCTGACCCCGGAGAACCGCATGCACCGCACCACCCCCGCCCGCCCGACGACGCCCGCGAGCGAGCGCCCGTGAGCGGCACGATCCACCTCGTCCGCCACGCCGAGACCCTCTTCAACGTCGCCGGCCAGCTGCAGGGCTGGTGCGACTCGCCGCTGACCGAGCGCGGCGAGCGCCAGGCGGCGGCCCTCGGCGAGCGGATGCGCGGCGTGCCGCTCGTCGCGGCGTTCACGAGCGACCTCACCCGCACCCGCACCACGGCGGCGGCGGCGCTCGCCGGGCACCCGTCGCTCGAGGCCGAGCCGATGGTCGAGCTCCGCGAGTGGCACTTCGGCGCCTTCGAGGGGCAGCCGAACGCCTCGCTCTGGGAGCCGGTGTTCGCCGACCACGGCTACTCCTACGTGCCCGCCTCCGCCGACTGGCCGCGGATGACCGACGCCGGTCTCGACTCGGTGCTCGACGCGATCCATCGCCACGACCCCTCCGGCCGGGCCGACAGCGGTGCCACCGTGCGCGCCCGCGTGGAGGCCGCGATCGCGCGGTTCGCGCCGGCGGCCGAGCACGGGGACGTGCTGGTCGTGACGCACGGAGCGGTGCTCGGGAGCATCCTCCGCGCGCTCGACCCCGCGCACCGGCCGCAGCGGGGCTACCCGAACTGCGCGGTCGTGTCGGTGACGGACGGCGTCATCGGCGAGGTCGACGGGAGCTGCGCGACGGCCTGACCCCGCCCCTCCTCCTCCACGGACGCCCCTGTGCGCTCCGGTCGCCGACCGGACGAGCACGGGGGCGTCCGTCGTGCTCGGGACGCAGGCGGCCCGCACCCGGGCCGCCCCCGGACCTGCACGCGCGGCCGCCTCGGGACCTGCACGTCCGGTGATGCGGGACCTGCACTTTCGGCCACCTCGGCGCTGTACCGAAGTACAGGAGCCCGTCGCGAGAGCGTCCGTAGCGTCTGAGGAGTCAAGAGAAACGACTTCGAGGAGATGACATGCGAGGGCTTCAGCTCAGCGGCGTGAGCCGTGCATTCGGCGGCCACCGGGTCCTGCACGACGTGGACCTGTCCGTGGGCCGCGGCGAGATCGTCGGCTTCATCGGCGGCAACGGCGCCGGCAAGACCACGACGATGCGGCTGATCCTGGGCCTGCTCACCCCCGACACGGGGACCATCACCTGGGACGGCGCGCCGATCACCGCCGAGGACCGCCGCTCGATCGGCTACATGCCGGAGGAGCGCGGCCTCTACCCGCAGATGCGGGTCCGCGAGCAGGTGATCCACTTCGCTCTGCTCGAGGGGCACGACGCCCGGGGAGCCCGTGAGACCGCCGAGGAGGTGATCGACGCGCTGGGCCTGGCCGAGCGGGCCGACACGCTGGTGCAGGACCTCTCGCTCGGCAACCAGCAGCGCGTGCAGCTGGCCGTGTCCCTGGTGGGCGATCCGTCGCTCCTGGTGCTGGACGAGCCCTTCTCGGGGCTCGACCCGGTCGCCGTGGAGACGATGGCCGGCCTGATCCGGCAGCAGTCCGCCCGCGGCGTCGGCGTGCTCTTCTCCTCCCACCAGCTCGACCTGGTCGAGCGCCTCTGCGACACCGTCTGCGTGCTCGACTCCGGCCGTGTGACCGCGAGCGGAGCGGTGGCCGAGCTGCAGGACGACGGCCGCAGCCGCTGGCAGCTGCAGTTCTCCCGCCCCCTGGACGACCTGCTCGTCGCCGAGCTCGGCGTCACACCGGGACTGTCGGCCGAGCCGGTCCCCGGTGAGCCGGAGTCGCTGCTCGTCTCGATCGAGGGCAGCGGCCGGGACGTCCCCGAGCAGGTGCTCGCGACCCTCACCCGCCACGGCGGCCTCCGGAGCATCCGCACCGAGCAGCGCTCGCTGACCGAGCTGCTGTCCGAGCGGCTCACCGCCGCCTCCACCCCTGCGGCCGAGCGCCGCCTCGAGATCCAAGGAGCAGGACGATGACCACCACGCACCCCCGCGCCGCCCACGCCCGGACCGCCGAGAGCTCCGCTCCTCCGACGCCGGCCCGGGGAGCCGCGACGATCGTCCGCCGCGAGATCCTGACCCGCACCGGGAACCGCACGATCCTCACCGCGACCCTCGCGCTGGCCGCGATCGCCGGCCTCGGCGCCGGGATCGGCGGCTGGTTCCTGGTCGACGCGACGAGGGAGGCGGGGACCGTGGTCCTCGACACCCGGATCCTGTTCGCGACCGCGATGATCAGCGCCCTGCTCGCCGCGATGGTCTACTCCTCGTCGAGTCTGGCCTCGGGGGTGGTCGAGGAGAAGTCGTCCCGGATCGTCGAGATCCTGCTGACGAAGATCGGCGTCGCCCCGCTGCTCGCCGGGAAGATGATCGGCGTCGGCCTGGTGACCCTGGCCCAGCTGCTCGTGATCGGCGGCGCCGTCGTCGGCGGGTTCAGCGTGGTCGGCGGGTGGTCGGTCCTCGAGATCGAGCTCGGCCCGAGCCTGGTCTGGTTCCTCGTCTGGTTCCTGCAGGGCTACGTGCTCTTCGCGCTCCTCAGCACCCTGCTCGCCTCGACCGTGTCGAGGCAGGAGGACCTGGGCACCGCCGCCATGCCGCTCTCCGTCGTGCAGATGGCGCTGCTGATCATCGCGCTCTACGTGGTGCCGGCGAACCTCGACGAGGCCTGGGTGCACGCGCTCTCCTTCGTCCCCCTCTTCTCCTCCTACCTGATGCCGATGCGCTTCGGCCTCGACTCGGTCGGCACCCCCGAGATGGTGATCGCCGCCGTCGTCGCCGCGATCACGGTGCCGCTGCTGTTCCGCCTGGTCGTCCGCGTCTACCGCAACAACGCGCTCCGCACCGGCTCCCGCGTCTCGCTCCGCGCCTCCCTCAAGGCCGCCGACGCCTCCTAGGCCCGGCTCCCGATATCCACCACCACCACCCCTCGGAAGGACACCACCATGACCACCTCGCGCACCGCCTCGACCCGCCCCTCGCCCCTCAAGAAGCTGCTCGTCAACACCGCCCTCCTCGTCGGGGGAGCGGGCGGCGCCTACCTCGTCGTCACCTACCTCTTCTGATCCGCTCGACCGACCGAAGGACACGATCGTGACTCTCCTCGCGACTCCCGGGCTCCGCCCCGCGACCCCCGGGCACCGCCCCGCGGATCCGGCGGCCCTCCGGGCGGCGGCCTCGACCGAGCGGCTGCTCGGCGGCGGACGCCACCGCGTCGCCGCGATCGACCGCCCCGCCTTCGCCGGCCGGAACGCGTCGTGGACGATGACCCTCGACGACGGCGCCCGCGTCTTCGTCAAGCACGTCTCGCCCCGGACGGCGGGCCCCGCGGCCTTCCGCCGCTCCAGGGACTTCGCCGGCTTCGCCGCCCGGAGCCCCGAGCACGCCCCGGCCGGACCCCGCCTGCTGGCGGCCGACGAGGACGACTCCCTGCTGGTGTTCGAGCACTGCCCCGGCACCAGCCTGGCCCTCCTGCTCGTGGAGGAGCGCGTCCCCGCGGACTTCCCCGAACAGGCCGGCCGGCTCCTGGCCCGGCTGCATGCCGGCCCGGTGGCGGGCCTCACCGCGACCTCGCACCCCAGCCCTCCCGTCGAGATGCTGCGCGTCGGCATCCCGCACACCCGCTACGTCGACCTCACCCTCGCCGAGCTCGCCTTCTGGGGCGACCTGCAGCACGACGAGCAGCTCGTCTCGGCCACGGAGGATCTCCGCGAGTGGGAGAGCGGCAACCGCACGGCCCCGATCCACGGCGACCTCCGCCTCGACCAGTTCCACCTCCGCGACGGGCGCCTCCAGCTGCTCGACTGGGAGGAGTTCGGGATCGGGGATCCGGCCCGCGACCTCGGCACGCTGGCGGGGGAGTGGATCCACCGCGCGGTGCTCGACACCGTGACCACCCGGGAGGGCGCCTCCGCTCCTCCCCTCGCCTTCGACACCGCGGCCGCGGACGCCCGCATCGCGGAGCGGATGGCGGCACTGGTCCCGAGGATCCGGCGGATGTGGCTCGCCTACGCCGCCGAGACCGCCGGCGCGGACGACGCCCTCGCCGTCCGCGCCACCGCCCACCTGGGCTGGCACCTCGTCGACCGCACCCTCGCCCGGGCCTCGATGGTCTCCCGCCTCCCCGGGATCGAGCGGGCCGCCGCCGGCATCGGCCGCCGCGTCCTGCTCGCCCCCTCCGCCTACTCCACCGCCCTCGGATTCGACAGGAGCCCGCGATGACCGCCCTCACCACCCGCTCCGTCCTCGACGAGGCCGTGATCAGCGTCGACGCCGCCCGGCTGCGGGCCGAGGTCGACGGGACCGTGATCGAGGCCACCGGGCCGATCGAGCTGCGGGCCCGACTCGCCGCCACCGTCTACACCCACCTGCACCTCCGGAACCCGCTGCTCGGCGAGACCGCCGGAGGCGACGGCCAGGACCTCGCCCCCCGGCTGATCGACGCGATCCCGCACCGCACGGTCCTGCAGCCCGCTCCCTCCGGGGTGCTCGGCTCCGCCACCGTGCAGGGGGAGGAGCGCCGGGTCGTCGAGCTGGGCCGCGTCCGGGTCCTCGTGCCCGAGGTCGATCTCGTCCGCTCCGCCGACGGGGCCGTCGCCGGCGTCCGGCTGCCGAGCTGGCGCACCCGCACCACTCCCGGCTACCTCCTCGCCCTCGGCCCGATGGGACTCGATCCCGCCGACCGGGTCGTGCGCCTCTCGCTCGTCGCCGACTCGGCGGAGGACGCGCTCGCCCTGTGGGGCCCGCTCCTGGAGGCGCTCGCCGCCTCCGGAGCCCGCCACCAGGCCAAGGCGCTCTCGGACCCGCGGGCCTTCCCCCGCTCCGACGCCCTCGTCGTCTACCTGCCCGCCGACTCCGCCGACGACGTCGCCCGGAGGGTCACTCCGCTGCTCGATGCCCGGCCCTCGCCCCGCACCGCCGTCTCGGCCTTCGCCGAGAGGCTCGCCGACGGCCTCGCCTACGCCGAGGACCCGGCCGACGAGCGCTCCTCCTACCGCGGACTGAGCTTCGGCCAGCACCGCTCCCGCGTCCTCGCCGAAGCGCTCCTGCGCTCCTCGGCCGAGACGATCCCCGCCGCCGACGCCTGGGCCGACGCCGCCCGCGCCGCGCGCATCGACCCGGACCGCCCGGGACTCACCGCCCGCTAGGGCCCCACGAACCTCCCCTCGATCCCGAGGGGACCACCACCTCAGCCCGAGGTACTCCACGAAAGGGACACATCATGACCACCATCTCCACCGACGCCCAGTCCGCCGACCTCACCGCCCTCGCGGGAGCGCACGACACCTTCGCCACCGTCGACGAGCTCGGCTCGGACGCCGCGACCGAGGCGCCCGCCACCACGCCCCTGTGCGTCGGCATCATCGTCGGCGCCACCCTCGGCGCGGGCTGCTGACCCGGCCCTCCTCCCGCCCGGGTGCTCCCGCAGCACCCGCTCCCCGGCCCTCCGGCCGGACCACCCGCACCACTCCCCGCACGACCCGGCGGATCCGCCGCCACCACTCATCCAAGGAGAACACCATGTCGACCATCACCGCCCAGACCGTCCAGTCCGCCGACCTCGCCGAGCTCGCCACCGCCCACGACACCTTCACCGCCGCCGACGAGATCGGCACCGACGCCGCCTCCGAGGCGCCCGCCACCACCCCGTTCTGCGCCGGCGTCATCATCGGCGTCACCCTCACCGCAGGGTGCTGACGGGCACGGGGCGACCGGTCCTCGACCGCGTCGCCCCGGCCCCTCCCGGGCGCGTGCCGTCCGCTCGCGCCGTCCGCCCATCCC